>JANNCG010000240.1:0-6780 GCA_031386385.1 Myxococcales bacterium | reverse complement strand
CGCCGCAGTGGGTGTTGCTCGTGACGGTGCTCACACAAGCTCCAGCGCAGTTTGCCTGCCCGACAGGACACTGGCACGTCCCCGCAACACAGCTCTGATCCATGCGACACACGGTGCCGCACGCCCCACAGTTGTTGCGATCCGTCTGACGATTGACACACGCAGCGCCACACAGCGACGGAATCGCAGCGGGACACGCACAGGCACTGTTCATGCAGGTCTGCGCCGCTGGGCATACGTTGTTGCATGCACCGCAGTTCGCGTTGCTCGTCACCGTGTTCACGCACGCCGCTCCGCAAAGAGTCGGGTTTGCTCCGGGGCACTGACAACTCCCGCTTACACAAGACTGCGAGGCGGGGCACACGGTGCCGCAAGCCCCGCAGTTCATCGGGTCGTTTGCGAGCACTGAGCAGCTCATCGTCCCGGGACAGTACGTAGCGCCCATCCCTGGGCAAACACAGGCGCCAGCGCTGCAGCTTGTCCCGGCAGCGCAGCGGTTGCCACACACGCCACAGTTGTTGTTGCTTGTCTGAAGGTTAACGCACGCCGCTCCACAGACGCTCGTTGGCGCAGCACAACCACACGCACCGGCGGTACATACTTGTCCCGCCGGGCAGAGCGTGCCGCACATCCCACAGTTCATCGTGTTGGACTGCAGATCGACGCACGTTCCAGCGCAGATGGTCGCGTTCATGGGGCATCGGCAGACGCCTCCCATACATCCCACACCCGCCGGGCAAGCGTTGCCGCAGCGGCCACAGTGGTTTGCGTCAGAAGTTGTGTCGACACAAGAAGCACCGCACGCAACCGTTGCTCCGGGGCATCGACACTCGCCGGACTCACAAGACAACGGAGCCGCACACATGTTGCCGCACATTCCGCAGTGGATTGAGCTGGTCTGAAGATCAGCGCAGTTGGCGCCACAGAGGGATTGACCGCCCATACAGGTCCGTGAGTCCAGGGCTGGGGCATCGGTGGCGTCGACTACGGTATCGGCGAAGACGAAGGTGTCGATCGACGCGCCACTATCGAGCGCGTCCGTGCCAGCGTTGGGCGAGTCGATCGCGATTGTGCTCGAGTCAACGACATCCACGTCGATGGTTGGGATGCGGACACACGCGGCGCTGAAGACACACAACCAGAACACTAAAATTGCGCGAAGAACACTCATAGATCGGCTCGGGATAACAACTATTGGCTGCAAATTAACTGACTAAAATGTGCCGCTGCACTGAACCCCTCGGGCGTCTGGCAGGCACGTCCAAGCAGTTGGGGCGGTGCGCGACGTCGGTGCTCTCGCTGGTGCGTTGCTGAGCGCCGCGCCGATTCCGAAGCCGATCGCCGCTGCTCCGAGGATCGCTCCAGGGATAAATCCGGCGTAGCTCATCGTGTTGCCTGTGACGATCCAGTCGTATGCCTCTTGGCACTGTGGCCGTGGGTCGCGCATGGGAAGGCACCGAGGCGTTGCGGTGTTAAACGAGTTTGCGTTGGAAGAGGCGACGCCGACACCGACTGCGCCCACGGCGATTCCAGCGCCTGCGAGGACGCCTGCGGTGATCGCGAGCCCAACAAAAGGACTTGAGGGCCGAGGGCGCTCAACGGGGGCCTCGATGGGGCCGTTGTTTAGTCCTTGGCCCACGCCACCGGCGGGACCGGTGTTGTTGACTACAACCACGATCCTCTGTGGTTCGTTGTTGCGGGTGTTTGGGTTGGGATCGATGGGGTGCTGAACAACTTGTGTGGTGTTGTTTGTTGACGGGTTGGGTGTTGGGTTTGGATCGGTGACGAGCGGATTGAGGTGAATCTCTTCCGTGGTGATGGCGAGATCGCCTCCAATAGTGACATCGCGTTCTACCGCATAAAAACCACGCATTTGTACGCGCAATCGTGCAGACTCAGCCCGCACTCGGATGGGTACCGCGAAAGGAAGTACGCCCAACGATCGGCCATTTAAGAACACCTCTGCACCCGCTGGGTCACCACGGACGTTGAACTGGCCCACGTTGCGTCGCGCGACTCGAAGGTTTTCTCGAAAGCGCTCAACCCAGGCGTCCTGCATCAAGCTGTCTCGAACCGCATCGACTCCTTCGCGAAGGTACTGCTCTGCTTCGACCGAGTGTCCGAGCGCTCCCTCTGCCACGCCCATGTGCGCGCGCGCCGTGGCTGAGTGTCCGAGCTCCCACGCTTCGCGAAATTTCGACAAGGCTTCGTTGGCGTTGCCCTGACCCAATAACGTTCTGCCCTCTTGGATGAGCTGTGCCGCTCGCTCTGACCCGGGCGGAGCAGACTGTGCGCTTGCGTCGATCGATGAAAATGTTGAAGCGAAAAACCCTAGAGCAGCGCACAGCGCGAGGGTGCGTGTCGCGCTACGGGATCGGGGTGAGTAAGACGTCATGTCGGGATCAAAGCACAAAACCACCGCCAACTTGTTGGGGATTAGCATGGGGTGGTGGGTTGCTGGGTGGAGAGACTGGCGGAGTTGTTGTGTTTGGGACGGCTGGTCCGACCACGGTACTTGGAGGAAGCGCAGCTGCACCCGTGCTCTGACGCCTGCCGCTCGAATTGCCTCGAACTCGCGGCGAGCCATTGTTCGCGACCGTCGCTACCGGAACCACAACAACTCGCGGCGCCTCGACCACCCCGGCGTCCGGTGTCACTGCGGGCGTTGGGGGCAACACCGCCACTGTCGGCGTCGTTGTTGTTTGTGTGGTCGTGATCACCGCGGGACTGTTGCTCGTCGACGGAGGCGGGGCGCCGAATAAGAACTTAGCTGAAATTCCAGCGACCAACAGCAATCCGAGCGCCCCTAGCGCGAGCAGCCCATTGCTGGGTCCCGCTGCGCGAGTGATCCCAACTGTTTGGCTGAGGCTCGCTGAGCTGGGACCAACCGCTTTGGGCAACTCAACTGCGCTCTGGCCCAATGTCGACGACGGCGTCACTCGTTTTGTATTGGGTTCAGCCACGCTGTCGCTCACCGCGCTCATCACGCCGGTAAGAGTGGGCCCCGTGAGATTGACGTTTGGTGTCACCGCAACCGCGCTGACTTTTTGCGCGTGAGCGTCCCCGGTGATCTCGCCTGGCCGCTTGCCGGTGACACTCTCGACTGCGTCCGCGACGGCGCTCTTTTCAGAGCCTTCGGCGGTCATCGTAGTGCCAAATGCATACTCAACGACCCACGAATCGCGCTGAAAACTGTAGCTCGATCCCGCTGCAAACGGCAGGAGAGCTTCGTTCATCGCGCGCACGCTTGGGTAGCGTTTGTCCGGATCCCGCTGCATGGCGCGGGTCACAATTTGAAGAATCCCCTCATCCAAGCCCGGCGCGACCTCGCACAAAGGCGGAAACTTTCC
Organism: Myxococcales bacterium; assembly: GCA_031386385.1. GTDB lineage: Bacteria > Myxococcota_A > Polyangia > Polyangiales > JANNCG01. The sequence continues at coordinate 3,430 of JANNCG010000240.1, read as the reverse complement.
ATCTACGATGGCCGTCAGCACTGCGTAGAGCGACTCACCATCGACGGGCCGTTGACCCGCGAGACACTCATACAAAAGCACCCCAAGCGTGTACTGATCGCTTCGCGCGTCGACTCGTTTTGAGTCCTTCGCTTGCTCAGGGGACATGTAAACAACAGTGCCCACCATCGCGTTGGTTTGCGTGAGACCCTGAAACATCCCACCTTCGATTTTAGCGACACCAAAATCAAGGATCACCGGTCTGGTGCTCCCGTCGCCAGTGCGAGCGACAAAAATATTCTCCGGTTTGATGTCTCGATGCACGATCCCCGCTTCGTGCGCAGCTGCGACCGCGCCCAAAATCGGGGTCAAAACGGCTGCAGCTTGCTTGGTAGGCAGCTTGCCTTCACGCTCAAGGATGCTCGCGAGACTGAGCCCCTCTAAGAACTCCAGGACCATAAACGGCGGGTCGTGAAGCTCATCAATATCGATGACGTCGATCACATTGGGGTGGCGAATCTTTGAAGCGGCTTCGGCCTCGCGAAGAAATCGCACGACGGCATCGGCGTTTTTTGCATACCGACGATGGATGAGCTTCAGCGCAACCTTCTTGCCCATGCGCTTGTGGCGGGCTTCGTAGACCGCACCCATGCCACCAGATCCAAGTCGGCGGATGATCTCGTATTTCGACGCGATGACGGTGCCCGCTTCGAGAACTGGCTCTTCTTCTGATGACTCACTCATAGCAGCGACTTTGCAACCCTACTATTACCGCATTTCTTAGCGAAATAGCGGTACCGAATGTGTTGGTTCAGTGGCTATCTAGAGGGCGATCGCGCAAAGGTCTGACGCTTCAATGTGAGGCTTAGAGACCCCGATCTCGGCTCTCGCTGGCCTTGCGCTGTTCCATTTTTTGCAACAAGTACGCCTCGATAAACTCGTCCACGTCTCCGTCAAGCACCCGCTGCACGTCGCTCACTTTGTGCTCGGTTCGCTCGTCTTTTACCAGTCGATAGGGGGCGAGCGTGTAAGAGCGGATTTGACTTGCAAACCCAATGCTCATTTTGTCGCTCTCGTAGGTCTTGGTGAACTCTGCTTCTTTTTTCTCGCGGAGGTAGGTGTACAGCTTCGACTTCATGAGCTGGAGGGCTTTTCGCTCATTCTCGTGCTGTGATCGTTCGGTCTGGCATTTCACGACAATTCCGGTCGCTCGGTGCGTGAGTCGAATCGCCGACTCGACCTTGTTCACGTGCTGACCGCCCGCGCCGCCCGAGCGCATCGTGTCGCGATCGTAGTCTTCACGCTTGAGATCGACATCAATCGAGTCGTCGATGTCTGGCGTCACCTGAACCGCAGCAAACGAGGTCTGCCGTCGCGCGTTTGAGTCAAACGGTGAGATCCGAATCAGGCGGTGTACGCCTCGCTCGGCGCCCAAAAATCCGAAAGCGTTCTCGCCGTGCACCAGCAGCGTGGCGCTCTTGATCCCAGCCTCTTCGCCCTCTTGCTCATCGATTAACTCGTACTTGAAGCCCTTTGAATCACACCATCGTGTGTACATCCGCAGCACCATTTGCGCCCAATCCTGAGCGTCGGTGCCGCCGTTGCCAGCGTTGACCTCAAGATAGCAGTCCATCTTGTCCTCAGGTCTGTTCAGCATCTGCGTGACCTCAAGCTTGCGCATGCGCTTGAGAAGCTCATCGGTCTGCACGGTGATCTCGGCCGTGGTCTTCTCGTCATTGTCGGCGGCGGCAAGGTGCAGTAGCTCTTGCGCATCACTGACATCTCGCTGAAGCGTCTCGACGTTTGCGACCAGGGTCTCGAACTGAGTCTTTTCTTTCAGTACTTTTTGAGCGTTTTCTGAGTTCTCCCAAAAGCCTGCCACCAGGGTCTTTTGCTCAAGTTCTTCGATCCGAGTTTTTAGTCTCGGAAGGTCAAAGATACCTCCCGAGGGTTTCGCCACGGCGGGTGAGGTCCTCTAATTTGTTTCGTGTTTCGGGGTCCATAAATTTTGTTCGGACAGCTTTAACTCATTGGATTGAGACGTCAACAACAAGTGCCGTGACGGCCGACATAACAGAGACCCTGTACGGCGCATTTGCCGCTCAAATCACAGCAGTTTGCCGTGCGAGAGGCCCAATTCGAAGCGCACCTTATCGTAGGCTTTTAAGGGCTTAAACAGCGCCGGTTCTTGCAGCGGCATGACTGCACACTTAGGTGCTGCGCTCCCGGCGTGTTGCAGAAGCGCGTTGGTGGCGCGACGGGCGGCTTCGTTCGCCCCCTCCATGGTCGCGAGGTCTGTGTTTGTGCGAACAAAGTCCGAGGCGATGAAGAAGTTGTCAATTTTAGTTTTGGCCTCGGGCCGACTCTTCCACGAGCCGATGGTGTTGATGAGCAGGGGCTCAAGGTTGGTGACGCCCGAGGGGTTGGGCAGAATGATCGACTCATCGAGCGAGTAGCTCATCAGGTCAGCGTCCACCAGGTGGTTGCCTGTTGTGTCGTTGAGACAGCCTTTGAGTTGTGCCCACACCTCGTCGCGAAGCTGATCTCGCGAGGTGCAGTCCTTGGCTGCAAGGCCGTAGAGAATCCCTGGATTATCCCAATTAGAAATGTCCACGGACAGAATCCCTCGCACCTCGCCGTCGCCATAATTGGCCAGCCTGGTGGACCAAAATTGCGCTTGTGAAATACTCGTGAGTGCCCACGGAGTGTCAGGAAACAGCCCGTGCCCATGCACCAACGGAACGTCCTTGCGAAGATAAAACTGAATCCCATTCATCCACGCTGTCTTCAAGTTGCGCAGCGCGTCGAGGGCTGGATCTGCCGTCTTCATCTGCGAGGTAAGCAACGGGCGGAGGACCTCCACCGGAAGCGCGCTGATGTAGTAGTCTGCGGTGCGCTGCTCGATGGCGCCGCTGGCCGTCAGAACCGTGACTCCGTTGATCTTGCCGTTGTTGTAGTCGATCCCGGTGATCTTGGTGCTCGTCTCAAACGTCGCGCCGAGCTTGCTGATCAGCTGACGCCAAGGCGTGAGCCACACTTCGCTGGTGGGGCCGTCGAGGACACGATCGAGATTTTGTTGCGAAAAATCCAGCATAAGTTGCAACAAGATCGTCCCCACTGTGCGCGCGCTCCCGTCCTCTGCACGCAGTGCAACGAGCGCACGCGTGAGACCCCGTGCGAGGAGGTCTTGATACTCTTGCGAGCGGCTCGAGGCCCCAACAAAATCCCACCAGCTCTGGTGCTCAAGCTCTGCGAACCGGCGCTCATCACAGCAGGTGAGCACGTACAACAGGCGATCGACAAAGTACGCGAGCTCGTGCACGGGGACGCCAAGGGGAATCATGAGAGATTTTAACTCTTGGAGCCAATCGTGGGGGTCGTGGCTGAAGCGCAGAAGGTAGATGGGGTCGGACTTGCCCGTGCGTCCCAGCATAAATTTGCTCGCTTCGAT
>JANNCG010000211.1:0-4541 GCA_031386385.1 Myxococcales bacterium | reverse complement strand
GGGGCCCCCACCCTGCGCTCGGTGGTCGACCACCCGTACGTCGTGATCAACGGCGACCAGGGAAGCATCAACGTACTTGATGAGCGGTCGGGGTTGGGAAACTGGCAGTTCGGCGAGTCCGGCGTTCCGTTCGCGTTTGCGATGAGCGAGCAAGATGTCCTGTGGACCGCAAGTGAGCAGTGTATCTACCGGTGGAATCTTCGGGACAACAGAGGAGAAAAGTGGCTTGTCTTTGAGCCCAACACGCTACGAGAAGGTGGGGTGTTTACGCCCAATGCCGCGACGCTGGTGCTTCGAGGGCGAGATGGGATTGTCCTCGTGGATGTGCGCAGTAAGCGCATCGTGCGTCATCCTACCCCCGCGGTGATCTCGAACGAGCCGAGCATTGACCCCAGTGGCCAGTATGTCGCCGTGGCGCTCGAAGATCACACATTGCGGGTGTACGCCATCAACGGATGGCGCGAAGTCCGAAGCGTTCCGCTCTTGGGGATGGCGTTGAACCGCGCGGTGTTTTCGCCAGATGGAGCCTCGCTCGCTTTCGCCGACTCCAGCGCGCTGTTGATGGTTTCGTTGAGCGATCAGCGAACCGAGCGGCATGCGATCAGCGTGGCAAACATTGACGCGATCTATTCTCATCGTGCACTCAATCGCATTCTGCTCTGGCGACGCGACGAGGCGACGGTCGAGGTGTGGCGTTTTGGCGATGGGCACCCAGAGCGCACGTTGCCGCTGGCCGATGGCGAGTTTTTGCGTGGAATTTCGCAAGATGGATTGGGATACTGGACCACTAACGGGTTTACCGGTGAATCTCGGCTCGTTCGCATCGATGCCCCCGCTGAGCCTGCCATCGAGTGGTCCGGAGATGGGGTTCGAAGTGTCGCAGTAGTGGACAACGGACAGAGCATCGCGTTTGGTGCGGGGTCTAGACTTTGGCACATTCGGTTAGATGATCCGCGGCGGATGCGCTTGATCGAGACGGCCACCGCACCCATTCTGTCGCTTGCGTCGCATGGAGACTGGGAGGCCTACGGGCAGACCGATGGTGTGGTAATCCTTCGCAACCAAAATACGGGCGCTCGCTTTCGAATTGAGACGGAGCAACGCTGGCCTTTCGGGCTTCGATTTTCGACCGCGGGCGATCGGCTCGCGGTGGGGGGTCGCTCGGCTCGCGTCTCGATTTGGAACGTGAATTCTCACAGTCTCGCCACACAACTTGAGCTCAATCGAGACAAGCTCTTTGACCTCGCGTGGTCCAGTGACGACCAACAACTGCTCACGGGTATGAGCAGCACCGGCTCGATGCAGGTGTTCTCATTGCTCACGCAGCAACCACTGCACGAGCTCACCCTTGGCAATCGCGCGGTAGGAGCCAACTGGGATCGCGACGCTCGACGAGTGGCCATCGGCGCGCGCGTGGATCTGGTTCTTCATGACCTCGTCGATCAGACAACACGTCACATTCCACTCGGAGAGCGATCGTATCTCACGCTCTTCTCCGCGGACAGCCAGCGGGTCTACGTCTCTGGCGCCGATGCGATGCTGCTTCATCTCGCTTGGAATAATCCGAGCAATCGCACTTCGTACGTCGGACACCGCGCGGGCATGGATGTCAACCGCATGACCCTGACGGCCAACGATCGCACGCTGGTGTCATCGAGCGACGACGGGACAGTCCGCACGTGGGACGTCGAGACCGCCATGCCTCTGTGGCGTGCCCCCATTGTCCTGTCGCATCAGCGGATGGCGTTTAGTCACCGGGGATGGGAGACCTACAACGACCAACCAGCGACCCCGACGGTGAGCCCAGCGTTTTCAACCATGATCCAGAGGCACGCGCGCGACGCGGTCGAGTCTCGTGACGGGCACTACTGTGTGCGACTGCAGAATAACAGCGTTGAGTATTGGGGGCCCAATGATCCTGCTCCGACCTTTGTCGGACTCGCGAGTGGTGGTCCCGAGCGCATGTTGATCGGAGATGGCGGTTGCGCGAGGATCGATCAGCAGCGACTCCATATTCACGTCGGGGTGACGGATCGGACGATCGGCGAGTCGGTCATCGCGGCGGCGTATGCGGACGAAGAGCATGCGTGGCTGATCGCAACGAGTGAGCAAATTCAGTGGTATTCTCCGACGGGTGCGCTTCTGCGAAACATTCGTGCGCCCCAACGTGTTGCGCTCATGCTTCAGTCTGAATCTCACTTGTATGCCGCGTCGGTCACTGGCGAGGTGTTTGTGATGTCCCTGCGTGAGGCTCAAGGTTCTACGGCGCAGAGAGTGTTTCGGCGGGTCGAGACAAAGTCACTTCCAACCCACCGGCCAACCGTACTGCTCGGCGGTCCAGTGGGCACACTCTGTGCGGGGTTTGAGGACGGAACGCTCGCGTTGTTTGACACCTCCTCCGGACGCCTTCTGTGGTCGCGTCGGATGTTTGGATCGATTCAGCATGTGCGCTGGGCTGGCTCAACGCTGCACAGCTGGACCGACCTGGGTATCCACGCACAGGACTCGTTTGATCTACTGACCGCGTCGAGGGCGGAAGTTCTGCGACGGTCACGCGAAGATTCGCCTGGAATTTGGCGGGCAGGAGAGATCGCCCTGTCGCCCGAAACGAGTGGGCTATGAAGGATCCCGACCGTCCAGAGTCGGTGAGCCCCGACGCAGAGACGTCCGCAGCTTTCATGCGTCACACCCGTCCCGAGATAGAACCCGAGCTTGGACCCGGCGTGGTGGTAGGAGCGTTTGAGATCGTTCGCGAGCTTGGTGCGGGCGGTATGGCGACGGTGTACCTCGCCCTCGACACGCAGCTTGGACGAAAGGTCGCGCTGAAGTTTCCTGGCAGAAATGCTCGTCCAACACACGAGTCCATCGAGCGGTTCATGGCCGAGGCTCGTGTCACTGCCTCCTTCTCGCATCCCAACATTGTGGGGCTCTACACCGTCGCGGTCTTTCGCGGTCACCCCTATGTTGCTCTTGAATATGTTGAGGGGCAGACCCTTCGCGAGCGCATGCAGACCGATCCGCCCACCGGTCGCGCAGCGCTTCGACTGGCGCGCGCGATGATTGAGGGGATCCGCGAGGCTCACGCCCACGGCGTCTTGCACCGGGATTTGAAGCCCGAAAATGTGCTCATCGGCAAAGATGGTCGCCTTCGCGTCGCAGACTTTGGTCTCGCGATTTACGACTCGAGCTCCGCAGAAGGACAGATCGAGGGGACCGTGCGGTACATGGCTCCTGAGCAATGGATGGGCCGCCCCGAGCAAGCGTCGGACATCTGGGCGTTTGCGTTGATCCTGCACGAGCTGCTGACGGGCGAAGTTCCGTATGGTGAGTTGCCACAGGACGAGCGTCTCGAGGTGCTGTTTAACAGCGATCCTCCAGCGATTAACCGCGGGCCGCTGGATCAAGCAGTCGCAGAGTTAATCACACAATGTCTTGCGAAGAAATCCGCGGATCGACCCACCGCAGATGCGGTCTTTCAGCGCGTTGACCAGCTCGTCGGAGACCAGGTCGCGTTGAGCCCCTCCGAGAGTGAAGGTCCCTATCGCGGACTATTTTCGTTCGACGAGCGCCATGCCTCCATGTTCTTTGGACGTGAGGGCGAAATCAGCGCGGCTGTTGAGCGCCTGCGTGAAGACCCCTTGCTCCCCATCGTTGCGCCGTCCGGCACGGGCAAGAGCTCGTTTGTGCGCGCGGGGCTTCTGCCTCGGCTGCGAGAGCAAGAGCGGTGGTCTCTCGTCGCTTGCAGGCCAGGGGCCGACCCTTTTGACTCACTCGCGACGGCAATTCAAAGTTCGCTCGCTGATGGCTCTCTCAGCACCGGCGTTCTCCATGGGTCCAAGGAGGACGCGCGGGGATCCGTCATTGAGGCGAACCTCAAGTCCCTTCTTCAGTTCGACAGCACCACGTTGCTCACCGCACTGAGAGAAATTACGAAGACTAACCGAAGCAAAGTCTTGCTCTCGATCGACGCGCTCGAAGAGCTGTACACCCACGAAGTCGATCCCCGACTGTGCACAGCGTTTTTAGAGGCGGTGGGTCGTGTCGCCGAAGCCGCACGTGCCGAGATTCGAGTGGTGCTAGCCTTTCGAGATGATTTTTTAGGCCGTGTCGCCCAGAGCTCAACGCGACCGCTGTTTGAGAGAATTTTTGTGCTGCGACAGCTCGATGAGTCCGCACTCGAGGCGGTTATCGTCAGGCCACTGCACGGTTTTGGCTATCGCTTCGAGGATCCGGCGCTCCCAGGCATAATGGTTGCTGAGATCAAGGGAGAGCTCGCTGCGCTGCCGCTGTTGCAGTTCGCCGCAAACCAACTCTGGATCAAGCGTGACCGCGAACGCAAGCTGCTGACACGTGCTGCGTTCGACGAACAAGGGGGAGTCAGCGGCGCACTCGTCAAACATGCCGATGGTATTTTAGCTGAATTTTTGCCCGAGCAAATCGCTCTCAGCCGAGCGCTTCTGCTGCGCCTTGTGACCTCTGACCGCACACGCAAAGTCGTCCTGATGAGCGCCCTCATCGATGGGCTCTCGGACAAGGCTCCG
>JANNCG010000210.1:0-7438 GCA_031386385.1 Myxococcales bacterium | reverse complement strand
TGAAACCCCTGGTAGCGCCACATGTCGTTGATCACATGCGCAAATGACTCGTATGCCACGGAGTCACCTCCTGCGACTCCGTGGCTGAAAAACGAGATGTTTCGGCTGATGATCACAAAGAATGCGAGGCGCAGGACAAATGACCCGATGATGAGTCTGAGAAGTGTTTGCCGCTGTGGTTTCTCAATCCAGCGACTGGTAGCAAAAACAAGTGCCATGACGCTCATCGCAATAATTAGGAGTGCCATAACTAGCTCTTCCTTTACCTACGCTGAGTATTTCTCGCGGCTTCGCAGCCACACTTCAAGCGTTAAGAGCAGCCAAAGTCGCTGCCCGTGGTCCGCACGGTTTGAGAAGTGCTCTTGCAGCACCTGCTGCACATAGCTGCGATTGAGGTACTGAAACACCCTCGCGCTCGGCCCAAGATGCTCATCAATGTACTCTTTGAGCGACGAGCGAAACCACGTCCCCAACGGAACCCCAAACCCCATCTTGCCTCGGTTAAGGATCTCTGGAGGCAACAGATCCGCGAAGGCCTCTTTCAACAGCCACTTCGTGCGAAGCCCACGCCGTCTAAACCGATTGGGCAATCGCGCAGCATACTCGATGAGCTTGGTGTCCAAAAACGGCGATCGCAGCTCAATCGAGTGCAACATGGACGAGCGATCGGCTTTCACCAAAAGATCGTACGGAAGGTACCCCTCAAAGTTGTGATGCAAAATTTTGGACATCACGCTGGCCTCGGGGCGGTAGTTGATGAGGCGCTCGTTCCACCGATAAGGCTCTTCGATGGGGAGGGTCGCGCGAAGATCTTCGCGAATGAGCTCATGCAAATCGTGGCCGAAATACCCCGACCAAATCATCATGCGCTCAGCGAGTGGGCGGGACGCAACCCGCATAAACCGAGTCGATCGCGACCAGAGTGACCGCATGTTGGACCCCATCCCCATGTGCGCCGATGCGCTCATCCCAAGGTCTCGGATCGAGTGTGGAAGATACTCTGCGACCTCCGCCGCCAAAAATCGCGTGTACCCGCAAAAGAGCTCATCGCCCCCATCGCCCGTAAGCGCCACCGTCACGTGCTCGCGCGTCAGCCTCGATACAATCGACGTGGGAATCGCCGACGAATCTCCAAACGGCCCGTCGTGCAAATGCACCAGCGACTCGACCAGGTCAAGCGCTGTCGGCTCGACCACAAACTCGGTGTGCTCGGTGTGAAACTTCTTCGCCGCGATGCGCGCAAAGTGTCTCTCGTCATACCGTGGGTCCCCGCTAAAGCCGATCGAGAAGGTCTTCACCGGGCGATCGCTGAGCTGGGACATGAGCCCGACGATGATGGACGAGTCGATTCCGCCGGATAAAAAGGCGCCCAACGGGACATCGGCTTCTAAGCGACGCTTCACCGCGGCCTCCACAAGCGAGCGAACCATGGCCTTTGCGGTCGGCAGGTCGTCGTGCAGGGCAGGCTCGACAAATGGCGCATGCCAGAATCGTCGTGGCAACCGGACCCCCGTGGGAGTCACCACCACAAGCGAGGCTGGGGGGAGCTGCTTCACCTCTTTAAACATGGTCCCCGGTGCCGGGTTGTATCCCATCACCAACATCGACGGCAGTGCAGCCTCGTCAATGCTCAGACGCAACCCCGACGCTTCGATCGCCTTGATCTCAGACGCAAAGCGCACTCCGTTAGGGCCCGAAGTATAAAATAGCGGCTTTTTGCCACATCGATCGCGTGCAAGCAGCGCCCGACGCTCGCGCTGATCGTAGATGCAGATGGCGAACATTCCATCAAGTCGATGAATCACGCTGTCACCCCAAGCGCGGTATCCCTCGACGATCACCTCGGTGTCCGAGCGGGATTTAAATTTGTGACCCAACGCTTCGAGCTCTGTGCGTAGCTCGTGGTGATTGTAGATCTCTCCGTTAAACACAACCGCGATGGATTTGTCCTCGCTGAGCATGGGCTGCTCGCCGAGCGGTGAGAGATCTAAAATCGCCAGTCGCGTGTGGCCCAGCAACACATCGCGGTGCTTTGGGTCTTCGTAGAGCTTTTGTGCATCTGGCCCTCGGTGAAAGAGGGTTTTTAACGCCGCTTGCCCATTCACCGCAGAAAGGGTTGGGACAAACAGTGCACCGAAGATTCCACACATGGGGGTATAGACCTAATTCTATCGAAGAAAATACAGAGCAAGACGGCACAAAGCAAAGACCGTTATGAGACCGGTCGCAAGTGCCCTGACCGAGAGATTTGTCGCGCTCGCTCTTTGCGACTCAGCGCGGATTGCGCCGCGTCCACTACGAGCTGCAACAAGATCTCAGCTTGGAGCGGAAAATACCCCTGCGCGCAGTCATGGTACACCAAAATATCGGCGTTTTTGCCCGCTTCATCGGTGAAGGTGAACTGCGCAACGCTGGCCTCTTGCGTGGCGTTTTTCGAGGGAAGCTTCGCCTCCCAGCGCCACGGCGCGAGTGTTGATTCTTTCGAGGGGTTCAGCTCAACGGCCAGCAATCCGACCTGTTCGCCTAACTGCTGGATCGTCTCGGTGACCTCATCGAGGGTGCGCGCGCTGGACAGCTTGGCCAACGTCGTGGGCACTCTCTCTCGCAACGACTGGGTCAACGGGTCGCGAGATCGTGCCTCGCGACGGGCAAGAGCTACAGTAAAATACCTGGTAAATCGCACGATCCCGACGAGGGTCAGCGTGAGGGTCAAAAGCGAGACACCGATCTGCCACGAGCGACCGAGGTACACCACCAACGCGATCGCGGTGAACAGCAAGCTCAGCCCATAGAGCACAAGCACTGCACGACGCTGGGTCAACCCGAGGTCAAGCAGCCGATGGTGCAGGTGGCCGCGATCAGCGCTAAAGATCGAGCGCCGCTCAAGGATCCTGCGCACCATCGCGAGCAGCATGTCCATCAATGGCAGCCCCAACGCGATCAACGGAACCAAGATCGCGATCGCAGTGGGACTCTTCTGCGACGAGGACCCCAACAACGACATCGTCGCGAGGATGTACCCTAAAAACAAGCTCCCCGAGTCGCCCATAAAAATGGTCGCGGGGTTAAAGTTATAGATCAAAAAGCCCAGGATCGCGCCGGCCAGTGACGCGCTGAACAAGCAGATCATCAAGTTGTGGCTCATGTACGCGACGACAAAATTGGTCACGCACGCGAAAAAGCCCACACCGCCTGCGAGCCCATCGAGCCCATCAATCAGGTTGAGCGCGTTGGACACTGTCGCGATCCACAAGACCGTGGCGGGATAGGCCAACCAGCCGAGCGAGAGCTCGCCAATGATGGGCAGCGAGAACGAGTCAATTCGAAGTCCGCACGCAAACGCAACTGAGCCTGCGATCATTTGAACAAACAGCTTGCGCTTGGCGCCCACGCCCACGAGGTCATCGGTGAGCCCGAGCAGCGCCATGATCACGGCGCCTGCAAAAAGACCCGCGAGAAGCTTCGGTGAGCGAAACGCGATGGTGCGGCTCACGTCGGTTTTGAGGATGTACAACGCCAACAACGGAGCTGCAAAACCCAAGACAATCGCCACGCCACCCAGCCGCGGAACCCGCTTGGTGTGCACCCGTCGGGCCGTCGGTTCGTCAACGGCTCCCGCCGCGAGGGCGAAGTGCCGCACGATCGGAGTCAATCCAGCGGTGACAATCAAGGCCACTACAAACGCCAACGAGATACTCAGCATGAATCACTCAACTTAACCAAATACCCATAGGTTTCGACATGATAGTTATGGCACGTTGATTGGTGCGACATGTGTGCACGCAGGGTCCTGAGTGCCATACCAGAACCGAGGGCGTTCGTGGGTGAATTTTTTGTTGCTCTCCAAGCCGACGACATTCAACCCCTGGTCCACTCTCGCCCCGTCACTCAGCGGCTAGCGCTCTTCTTCTACGATCCGCGCGAGGTACTGACCATACTCGCTCTTTTTCAGCAAGTTGGCCTGCTCGGCGAGCGCATCGATGTTGATAAATCCCATGCGAAACGCGATCTCTTCTAAGCACGCTACCTTGAGCCCCGTGCGCTCTTCAAGGACGTGAATGAAGTTGGACGCTTGCAGCATCGACTCGGGGGTTCCGGTGTCGAGCCACGCGGTGCCGCGACCGAGTCGCTCAACGTGAAGCTCATCGCGATCGAGATAAATGCGATTCAGGTCGGTAATTTCGAGCTCGCCTCGCGCGGATGGACGAATGGTGCTGGCCGCATCGACCACGGTGTTGTCGTAGAAATAAAGCCCCGTCACCGCCCAGTTAGACTTAGGGGTCTTGGGCTTTTCTTCCAGAGTCTTGGCCTTCCATTGGCTATCGAAGGACACCACACCGTAGCGTTCGGGATCGCGGACTTGCGAAGCAAACACGGTCGCGCCGGTTTTTCTCGCGCTCGCCGCCTGAAAAATCCCTGTCAGGTCTCGGCCATAAAAAATGTTGTCGCCCAAAATGAGCGCACACGAGTCGTTGCCGATGAAGGGTTTGTCCAGCAAAAATGCTTGCGCAAGTCCATCGGGCGAGGGCTGCACAACGTACTTAATGGTCATCCCCAAGTTGCTGCCGTCGCCTAACAACGCGCGAAACGCCGGTTGATCGTGAGGCGTCGTGATGATCATGACCTCGCGAATCCCCGCGAGCATCAGCGTCGAGAGAGGGTAGTACACCATCGGCTTGTCATAGATGGGCACCAGCTGCTTGCTAATGGCGCGTGTGATGGGATGCAGGCGTGTGCCCGATCCGCCTGCTAAAACGATGCCTTTCATCAGTGTTTGTCTCCAGCGTTCGCGCTTTTGTTTAGCCCCAGTCGCTCGCGATCATAGCGCCCTGCTTGCACTGTCTCGCACCAGCGCATGTTGCTCAGATACCATTGAACCGTCTCGCGAAGCCCCTGCGCAAACGACCGCGAGGGACTCCAGTGCAGCTCTCTCGCAGCTTTTGAAGCATCAATGGCATAGCGAAGATCGTGACCGGGCCTGTCCGCGACAAACTTTTTAAGCGCTGTATACGATCGCAACCCTGCGCTCAAAAGCGCCTGATTTTTCGCTGACGGGACGGCATCTTCAAGGGCCGCACAGATCCCATCGACGACCTCGATGTTGGTCCGCTCGCTGTCGCCACCGAAGTTGTACTTCTCGCCGCGACGGCCGTGCTTGAGTGCCTTCCAAATGCCCTCGCAGTGATCACCCACAAAGAGCCAGTCGCGCACGTTAAGTCCCGTCCCATAGATCGGAAGTGCCTTCGCGCTGAGGGCATTCAAGATCATCAACGGCAGCAATTTTTCAGGAAACTGATACGGCCCATAGTTGTTTGAGCAGTTTGTCACCACTGCGTTTAAGCCATAGGTGTGCACATACGCCCTCACCAAGTGGTCGGCGCCAGCTTTTGAGGCCGAGTACGGAGAGTTGGGTGCGTAAGGGGTCTCTTCGGTGAACTTGCCCTCGTCGCCAAGGGTCCCGTACACCTCGTCGGTCGAGACCTGTAGAAAGCGAAACCGCTCGGCAAATGCCTGGCCCTGGGCGTTGATGAGCGTGCGGGATGCCTCGAGTAGGGAGAATGTCCCAACCACGTTGGTCTGGACAAACGCTGCGGGCCCATCGATCGAGCGGTCCACATGGGTCTCTGCGGCAAAGTTGACCACCTGGGTCGGCGCGTGGGCGGCAAACACTTTGTGCATCGTAGCGACATCGGCAATGTCCGCTTCGATCAACGAAAACCTTGGATTTTTAGCGACATCCGCGAGGGTGTCCGGGTGCCCGGCGTAGGTGAGCTTGTCCACCACAACGACCCGCGCATCACTTTGGGCTAATGCGAGCCGCACAAAATTAGAGCCGATAAACCCGGCGCCGCCAGTAATGATGATGGTTTCGTTCATGGGATCAGTCGATGAGTGAGCTTGTTTGTCCTTTGCACTGTTGCACAAAGCAACGGAAAAATTCAGAGCGCCGCTCGCTTGGTGAATCTTCATTCAATCGAGAGCAACTGATAGACGGATAAAATATTTATGGCACGATCGCGCGCCCCACAATGAACTCGACCGCAAGCAATCCCTCGACCGTTCTTCTGAACGACTTTCGCACCCAGTGGAAGCACACAAGAGACGAAGTTCTCTCTGCTGTGTCCCGCGTGGGTGAGAGTGGTTGGCTCATCCTGGGCGAAGAAGTTCGCGCGTTTGAGCAAGACCTTGCGACCTACTGTGGGACCACACACGCAGTGGGTACAGCGAATGGACTGGACGCTCTTGAGATCGCCTTGCGATGCGTTGGAGTGAAGCCGGGTGATGCCGTACTCACCACGCCCTTGTCTGCCTTTGCGACCACCCTTGCGATCGTACGGATGGGCGCTCGACCGCTGTTTGTCGACGTAGATCCGTCCGGGCTTATCGACCTTGATCGGGTTGAGTCCGCGCTTGAACAGAGAAAAACAATCAGCAAAATTGCAGCGATTGTTCCTGTGCACCTGTACGGCCACGCGGTCGATGTGCAGCGGTTGCGAGACCTGCGCGAGCGCTATGGTGTTGCGGTGATTGAAGACTGTGCCCAAGCGATCGGCGCTCGATCGGGTGCGCTGGCGGTTGGTGAGGCAAGCTCGGTGTGGCCGACAAGCTTTTATCCAACGAAGAATCTGGGGGCGATGGGTGACGCCGGTGCATTGCTCACCTCGGACGAGAACATCGCGAAGCAAGCCCGTGCACTGAGAGACTATGGCTCAAGCGCCAAGTACGTCCACGATCAGCTCGGGATGAACAGCCGACTCGACGAGGTCCAAGCGGCCATTTTGCGCTCTGCGTTGCTGCCTAGACTGCGCGCCGATACGGCGAGACGAGCACAGATCGCGACGCAGTATCGTGAGAAGATTAACCATCCTGCGGTGCATCTGGTCCCTGTGCCGAGCAAGAGCGAGAGCGTGTGGCATTTGTTTCCGCTGTTGATTCGTGGGTCTCGAGCGAGGCTGCAAGAGCACATGAAAGCGCTGCACATTCAAACGGGAGTTCACTACCCATCGCTCATCACCGAGCAAAAAGCGCTCGAGTCCGTCCCAGGCGTCGAGTCGCTTGACCCCTTGACGGTCTCGCGAGACTTCGCCCAAAACGAGCTGTCAATCCCCATTCATCCTTGGCTCACCGATCAGGACGTGACGCGCGTGATTGAAGCGATCAATTGCTGGGTGGAGTAGCAGATGTCGAAGTACTCGCTGGTGATTCCTGTGTATGGCAACGAAGGATCGTTGCCTGAGCTGCTCGCGACAGCCCGCAAACTTAACGAACAGCTAGAGCACTCGCTTGAGGTCGTCTTCGTTGTGGATGCGAGCCCTGATCGCTGCTACCCCATTTTGCAAGCAGAGCTTCCATCGCAGCCATTTGCCTCACAATTGATCGCTCATTCGCGCAACTTTGGCTCGTTTGCAGCCATTCGCACAGGGCTCGCAGCGGCGAA
>JANNCG010000175.1:0-7301 GCA_031386385.1 Myxococcales bacterium | reverse complement strand
GTCAACACCAACACCAGCCCCGTCAACTGCGGGATGTGCGGGACCGTCTGTCCCGTCCCCGCCAACGGGGTTGCTTCGTGTACTTTGGGCGTGTGCGGTGCGGCGTGCAACGCGGGGTTTGCCAACTGTGATGGCAACGCGATGAACGGCTGCGAGACGGACATCAACGTGAGCAATGCGCACTGTGGTGGTTGCGGGATGCTCTGCAGCGCCCCCGCAAACTCGATGGCCGCGTGTAGCGCCGGACGCTGTGTGATCACTTGCGACGCGGGCTTTGTACTGTCGGGAGCCGTGTGTGTGCGAGCTCCGCCCAAGCTTGTGGCCCCGTGGTTGGGTGCGACCGTGACGACGCGCCGACCGACCTTCACTGTTGTGCTTCCGCTGGGACAAGACGGCGCTGAGATTGAGTTTTGCTCAGACCGGTCATGTGTGTTGGTGGACACGCGGTTTAATTTGATGGGCTCAAGCGGCGGGATTCCAATGCCGATGATGCTGAGCAATCGACAGTACTACTGGCGCGCGCGAGGGACGATTGGCGGCGGCGTGAGCACCGGCTACAGCGAGGTGTTTCAGTTCTTAGCGTCGCCGAGCGCGAACATTGGTGCGGGTGGATCTTGGGGCACAACCCTCAACGCAAACGGAGATTCACCTGCAGATTTGCTCACTGGAGCGACGGCATCGTCTGCCGCGCAGTATCGTATTGCGGCCAGCTCCATCGTGTCCCAGTCGCTTGTGGGCGGCAGCGGGTTTGGGACGTCTGTCGCGAGCGCCGGAGATATCAACGGAGATGGATATAGTGATGTGATTGTGGGGGCACCCACCGCTGCGGGCGGCGTGGTGAGCTTGGCGCTTTCGAACCGAAGTTTGTTTGCGGTTCCGATTACGCTCACAATCAATGCTCCGGTGGGCGTGGCGCAGTTTGGCCGCGTGGTCACTGGTGTCGGTGATGTCAACGGTGACGGCTACGCGGACGTGGCCATCGCCGCGACGGGTCGAGTGTACCTTCACCAAGGGACCGCCACGGGAATCAACGTCGTGCCTTCGCGATCGTATGCCTCCGGGGCGGGCGTATACGGCACCAGCATCGCGCACGCGTGTGACGTCAACGCAGACGGCTTCGGTGATCTGATCGTCGGCAGCGACGGGGCTCCTAACGCAATCTATGTTTATCCTGGCTCAGCGATGGGCGTAGACATGGTGGGCACAACCCTGACGGGCCCTGTGGGGTCTTCTGGATTTGGACGCTCGGTGGACTGTGCCGGAGATGTCAATGGCGATGGTTACCCCGACGTGATCGTGGGCGCATACGGCAGCAGTCGTGCGTATATTCTTCACGGCTCAATGATGGGCCTTGTTGTCGCTCCGGCCTCCACGTTGGGCGTGGCGCCGGGGTTTGCAAACCTTGGTTTCATCGTGGGATTTGCAGGCGATATGGATCGGGATGGCTTCTCGGATGTCGTCGCGGGCAACCCCACCAACGGCGCTCTGGTGCTGTACTGGGGACGCGCGATGGGCGTCTCGGACATGGAGGCCCTCACCTTTGGAGTGAACACTGCGACGTTTGCGACGAGCATCACCGCAGCAGACTTTGACAACGACCTGTTCACAGACCTGGTCGTGGGACAGACGAGCCTCAATCAATACCGAGTGTACCGCGGTCGCGCTGGGCACCTTGTGTTGCCGCTTGTGACCACCGTTGCCGGGATCGCCGGGACGGGGATCTCTGTGGCGGCCCAGTGATGCACGCGCTTCAGTTGTCGTTTGCTCGCTCGACTCATGGTGTGGTCGCTCCGATGGATAAGCTGCAAATTCGCTCGCAGTTGCCTGGTGCCTTTGGCTACGATCAAGGCGCACACACCATGCGCATGGCGCGTGCGAAGGGGCTGGGGTTTCAGCCGTTGCTTGCGTGTGCGATGCCCGGCAGTTGGATGGTGAACAACCGAGCCCCTTCGACGGTGTTTCGGCAGTGGCTCACACCCCCTATGCTTGATGTGTGGGTCGCGCTCTGTGAGGCGCTTAGCGGCGGGTACACCGTTTGGCTTGAGCGAACACGCGATGAGAAAAAGATGGTCGGGAGCCTGGTGCGCGCGCTTGCGGTGGAGGGCCAAGGGATCGCGGCGATCTCGAAGGTGCTTGCGTATTGTGTGATGGAGTCTGTTCCGTTGATGGATGACGCGATGGTGTTGGCGGCGTTGGGCGATGCGTCTGGGCTGACGGAGCCCGTCAGTGCGGATGATCCCAAATCGGCCGCCCCGTTGTTTATAGACGTGATGGACTGGTTTGCGCAGCAGTGCCTCACGCACGAATCCGCGCTGATTCAGATCGCGCGTGATTATAAGGTATGTACGTTGGACGTCGCGCAGGTGCTAGACCGGGTGTTGTGGTTTGATACCTGGGGCTGGACGTACAACTACGGTGCGGGCAAGCAGTTTGCGCGGGTGACTGTGGGCAGCGGTGACAGCTGCAAGACCCTGATTGTCCCAAACCCAACGGGCGGGGCAGGCGAGCGAAAAGAATTTTCTTCACTTAAGGGCCTTTCGGAGCACGATAGGGCGCACTTCGATCGCGTATTCACCGCTGTTTGAGTGCCAAAAGTGAAAAAACGTCGCACTTTTTTTTGCGATTTTTTCATCCTGAGATAGTGTCCTTTTTGTCCGCAGCACTGGCCTAAACCCCAGCGCAGCACTGGACAGTACAAGCGAGTCTCGCGCACAGCTTTGCGACGTAAGTTGCAGGGAAGGCACGGGGCGCCCAAGACGCTTGAATCGGTTCTTTCAAGGACCGCTAAGAGACCGAGCGATCGGTGGATTGGTGAAAGGGCCCAAAGACTCAAATTGGGTGCACTGAAGATGCGTTGAACAGCAAGCTGCGCGAGTAGCTTTTTGTTAAACGCAGCCCTTCGGTGCGCTGGGTGCGAGTAAAGGCCGCGTGAGCACTTCACGGTACAATGTTCATCTAGGGTCACGAGCGCGTAAGCGTTGACGAACCAGAGAGACGCAGACTACGAGTGACAGGGCTCATCCAACGGAAGCAGCGCAGTTCGATCTCTGTGCTGGGGATGTTGGCGGTGAATCGACTGATGAGAGAATTGTGTTGTCCAGCGGTGTTTCCGCGCTCATGGCAAATCCGCTTGCGGCGGTACGTGAGTGCCTGACAGGGCTGGTCTCAACCAACACAAAACGATCATTGACCGAGACAAAGGAGCACCGGAACAGCGGAAGGTCTAGCGACCTCCAGCGGCTTGTCTGACCGAAAGGCCAACAAGCACGAATGCTAAAACTCCCACGAAGACTGAATCAATGCCCCTCCCCGTCGGGCAATACTCTTTCGAGAGTCCCCCGATCGGGCGAATGTGCTGAGAGAGAGGTCCTCGGACGCCGAGGGCGTGACAAACAAGACGAAAGTGTTGCTCTTGTTATCGTTCTTAAGTGATTCTTCAAACCGAGCGTCTGTGTTCTTAAGGTGGCTCCTTAGGTTGCAAGGACGAAAACCGGGTGAGGTAAGCTCAAAACCGAGCGATCGGTGCGCGCTAAAAAAGTCACTTCGGCGAATACAGAAGGTCTGAGTGAAGGCGGTTGAATCGGAGTCGTCCGGTGAAAACTGCTGATAAAATCCAACTAAACTGCGCTGGTAGCTCTGCGCGTGTGCGGCGGTCTCTGTGTCATGAAGAGTCCGCTCGCAGCGTGCGAGTCGGGAGTGTCGCCTCCCCGGTGCAAGGCTTACACGAAGTCACGAACGTGCGAGCTTTGTTTATTGGCAGACTACCGTAGGTTAAGACCCACGGTGCGAATCATGACCCCGCTAAGCCCGGATCGAGCAATCGATCTGGGCTTTCGTGCATTTGGGGTTCAACAACGAAGGGGGCAAATGGTTGTGAATTCGCTCGTCGTCGCAGACCCCAGACGCCGGTTGTTTGAGCAACAGCTGTGTGTGGTTGACGGGAATAAAAGCGTTGGCGCGGTCGAAAAAATCACGCTACCGTTTATCGTATAATGACTAACCAATCGCTTTCTTCTCGGTCGCTCTCTTGTTTGTTCACAACGATTTTGGCGGGGATTCCTGCGGTGTCGATGGGGGGCTGTATCTGTCCGCAGGCGCGGGTTGTGATTCCGGTGCGAAGGGACCAGATCCCAGCGGATGTCGGGCCATATCTTTCGTCCAGGGCGCTCACGACTGCGGAGTGTACGGCTCTGTGCGGGACGCCCACCTCTCAGTGCCGCATTGTTGTGTCCTGCGCGAGCGGAACCGCAGCGCAATGCGTCGCCGCTAACGTGGGAGGCACGCCGGACGCGGGCCCTGGCGCAGTTGTTCAAGTATTTGGCGTCGAGTGCGAGGTGACGGAGCCCTGCGTTGGTGGCCGCAGGCCCGAGGCATTCGAGCAAGCTTCGTTCGGCCAAGATTCGCAGCCAGTTCGCTCAAACATCGCCAACTATCTCGCCAACCAAGCGATCCTTGAGCACGCGAGCATCACGGCTTTTGCCCGTGTGGTCCGTGAGCTTACGCAATTTGGCGCACCGATAGCGCTCATTCACGCTGCGCGCACAGCGATCGAAGACGAGCAGCGCCACGCCGACGTGATGCAAAAATTGGCGATTCATCAGGGGAGCGCGCTCACCCTTGTAGAGCCAGAGCGAGACCTCAGTGATCAGCGATCTGTGCTGCAATTTGCTATTGAAAATGCGGTTGAAGGCTGTGTGCGTGAGACCTACGCGGCCATGCTTGCGGTGCGTCAAGCAGAGTCTTCGTCAGAGCTTGCTCTTCGCGACGCGTTTGCGAAGATCGCTGTAGATGAGACATCGCATGCGGACCTCGCCTGGGCGATGCACGAGTGGGCTCAATCGCTTTTGAGTGATGTGGAGCAGCAGCAAGTCCAGCAAGCAATGAGCGACGCAGTAAGCGAACTTCGGCAACAGGTGGGCGGGTCGATGCCGAGCGCTGAGCTGAGTGCAGCGCTTGGGCTCGCACCCCGAGAGCAGCTTCTTCAGATGGTCGATGCCCTCGCGCAAAACCTGTGGAACTAGTACTGCCCGCCAGAGGTAGGGGAAGGTTTTAGCACAGCATTGGGCCGAGAGGCGCTGAGGACAAGCCTCCGCGCAATGGCCATCGCGAAGCGCTCAGGGTCCCATCGTCATTGGCATTCCTCCGGGTTCGTGCGAGACGCGGGTGCAATGCCACAACGTTAAGTCGATCAACCGAACCTCACCTGCGAATAGCACCGCGCGACTCTGCTTCAAGTTCTCACTTTTGCTACACGCACACAGCGCCTCCCACGACCCCAGAGGAATGCCAATGACGATGGGGCCATGAGCTTCGCGAAGGCACTTGCGCGGATGTCTTGCCGTCCGCGCCCGTCGCGCAAAACCTGTGCAACTAGCGCCCCCTCGCCGCCAAGCGCCCTGAAAAACCTCTAGCCAACCGTGTGTGGCCGATATTGCGGCCCAGCGCTCTTAATCGCCTCAATGCGTGCGAGCAAAAGATCTCGCTGCATCATGAGCGAGCGCGGTACGCCGGGTCCGAGCGAACTGAAAAACTCGCCGACTCCTTCGAGCTCGCGCTGCCACTCATCCAAGTTAATGTGCGTGGCCTCTTCAACGCGCTCGTTTGAGATGTCCAAGCCCGAAAGATCCAAATCGCCCGCACGCGGAACCCACCCAAACGGCGTCTCGCGTCCACCGACACGCAAGCGCGCGCGGTCCACAATCCACTTGAGTACACGAACGTTTTCGCCGAACCCTGGCCACAAGAACTTGCCGTTTTTATCCTTGCGAAACCAGTTCACCATGAAGATTTTTGGCGGGTACAAAATCGGCCCCTGCATCGCGAGCCAGTGCTGAAAGTACTCTGCCATGTTGTAGCCACAGAACGGGAGCATCGCGAACGGATCACGTCGCACAACGCCCACTTTGCCCGTCGCGGCGGCTGTGGTCTCGCTGCCCATGGTGGCTCCAAAAAACACACCGTGTGTCCAGTTGAAGCTCTGAAGCACCAACGGGATTGTGTCTGCCCGGCGCCCACCAAAAATAATCGCCGAAATCGGAACCCCGTTTGGATCTTCAGCAAATTTGCTGAGACCTGGGTTGTTCTTCGCAGGCGCAGTGAACCGAGAGTTAGGGTGAGCGGCCTTCTCCATTGAGCCCCTGTGCCAAGGCCGACCCTGCCAGTCTGTAAGCTCTAAGGGCGGATCGCCGTCTTTGCCCTCCCACCACACATCACCATCGGGCGTGAGCGCAACGTTGGTAAACAACGTGTCCTTCACGATGGTGCGCATGGCCGTGGCGTTGCTTTGGTAGCTGGTCCCAGGGGCGACTCCAAAGTACCCAGCCTCGGGGTTGATCGCGTACAGGCGTCCGTCTTCGCCAACACGCAACCACGCGATGTCATCACCGACGGTCCAAATCTTCCATCCCTTAAACCGCTTGGGCGGGATCATCATCGCGAAGTTGGTCTTGCCGCACGCGCTCGGAAACGCCGCTGCCACATAGGTCATCTCGCCCTCGGGGCTCTCAACGCCTAAGATCAACATGTGCTCTGCGAGCCAGCCCTCTTGCCGACCCAGGTAGCTCGCGATGCGCAGGGCGAGACACTTTTTGCCCAAGAGCGCGTTGCCGCCGTAGCCCGAGCCAAAACTCCAGATGGTATTATCTTGTGGAAAATGACAGATAAACCGCCGCTCTGGGTTCACATCTCCGGTGCAGTGCAATCCCTTGTTAAAGTCCTCGCTCGTTGGCCCTAAGCGATCAAGCGCTCCCTGTCCCATACGGGTCATGATGCGCATGTTGAGGGCGACATAAACGCTATCGGTGAGCTCGACTCCGACCTTCGAGAACTGAGAGTCCAGCGGGCCCATCACGTACGGTACAACGTACATGGTTCGTCCGCGCATAGAGCCTTCGTACAGACCCTTCATCTTGGCGTACGCGTCGTCGGGGGCCATCCAGTTGTTGGTGTTGCCTGCTTCTTCTTTTGTCGGCGTGCAGATAAACGTGAGGTGCTCGACGCGCGCCACGTCGTTGGGACTTGAGCGGTGCAGGTAGCACCCAGGCAGCGCTTTTTCGTCCAACGGAATCAGCGATCCACTGGCAACCGCGTGCTCGGTTAAACGTTGGCGCTCGGCCTCGGATCCGTCGCACCAGACAACTCGGTCGGGCTGACACATCCGAGCTTTGTGCTCGACCCAGGCGAGCAGGTGAGGGTTTTTGGTGAGGGGCGTGCTCCCGGCTTCGCTGGTTGCAGCAGAACTACCGGAAGAAGAGATCGTTGCGGTGGTCATATGCGTTCTGCCTCAGAACTAGCAGCCACAA
>JANNCG010000171.1:0-11228 GCA_031386385.1 Myxococcales bacterium | reverse complement strand
GATCTCGCGGTCATCAAGGTGCTTCAAGAGCCACTGAAACGGCGAGAACTCACCTTGCGCTTGCGGCTTTCCATCGCGGTCGGGGACCATGCGAATGACACGCGACTCCCACAGTGGACGCCTCGCGCTCCAGCGAAATCCATGCGCTTGCACCGCACACTCGCCCAAAAAAAGCGCGCCGTGGATGACGGTGTTGAAGAACATATTCTCTGGATTTTCTCTCGCTGATTGCTGCACTAAGAGATCGCGCTTGGCCTCGCTGAGCGCGCCAGCGAGGGAGGCGACACCCCGGGCGTCAAAGCTCAGCTCACAACCCAGCAGCTTCGGTGCGTTTTGCGCAAACAGCTCTGCACTTTGTTGGATGTGCTCGTAAATGCTCGGGTTGTTCGCCGGGTTTGCGTCCTGCCCCATGAGCTCGTGGTAGTTGGCCTTGAGATCGGCGGGATAGTGGAGAAAAAACCACTGCTCAAACCAGTGCTGCGCGTCTTTGATGGTCACGGGGTTAACTCTAACCTGTAGAGCGCTCTCGACTCTACCGTGTAGACGGGCTAACGGGGGATCAGGATCAATACCGTTGTGGGCGAACATAAGAATATGCAAGACTAAGGGTTGTCCCGTTGAATAGCTTGCATTTGTCCTCACCAATGTCGTTAGGACACTTTCGATGACGTTGCCCACCCTTCCAGGGCCCTACACCGCGCGCACCGCGCTTCGGCCGCTGGCGACGCGTGACGCGCGAGAGCTGCTCTCGATTGTGCAGTTTTCACGCAACGAGCTTGGGCGCTTTATGACCTGGCCTCGCGAGATGAACGAGCTTGAGCAAGCCCGGCGTTTTATCGGGCTCGCGCGTGAAGGGTGGCTCGCCGATCGTACCGCGAGGTTTGCGATGTTTGATCGCAACGTAGGCGAGCTGCTCGGGACAGTTGAGCTCGACGGGATCGATCTGCGCCGCTCGCAGGCAGAGCTTGGCTATTGGATTCGCTCAGACCGCGCGGGCCGAGGGCTCACCACCGAGGCCACCATGCACTTGCTGCAGTACGCGTTTGTGAACCTGTCATTGCACAAAGTCCGCGCGGACGTGGCCGTGGGAAACTTACCGTCGGTGCGAGTGCTAGAGAAGCTGGGATTTAGGCTCGAAGGGACGCTTCGTGAAGATCGGCCCATTGGCGGGGTATTTACCGATCACTGGCGGTTCGGGATGCTCGCGCACGAGTTCGTTGGTAGGGTCTAAGCCAACCCTAGTGACCAACACTTCTCTTTGTCCGCATTGTGGTGCCAAGCGCAGCGACGCGCTCGCGTGCCCGGTGTGTGAGCTCCCTTATGACAAGCACGCTGAGGCTGCGGCACCCACGCTTGTGGGACGCCTGTGGCAGTCTGGAAGGCTCACCGCGATGCTCGCTGTGGTGTGTTTTGTTGCTGCATTTTTGCTGCCCATTGCGACGGTGAGAAAGATCCCCGATGGGCCGTTGGCAGCGGTGTCTCCGATGCACATGGCGCTTGAGTGGGGGCCGTACGCGCGTGAGACCAAAGCGCTCACGATGTTGGCTCTTCCGTTGGCAAGCGCAGCGCTTGTGCAGTTTTTGTTAACGCGCACCACGGGACGCGCGATGCGGGCGAGCAAGCCGCTGCTCATGATGATGTCTGTGCTTCCGTTGATGGCCATTGGGCTTGGCATTCTGCGGCTTGAGCGCGGCGCGAGGTTTTTGTACTCACTCGGTCCGTCGCTGTGGTTTGTTTTAGGTGGCTCGGTCTTGGGCTTGGTCTCAACGCTGCGATTTGGGCGCGGAGTACCTGAGTTAAAGGCTGCTAAATCAGCGGTGGAAGAGGACAGCGATGACGAATAATACAGAGGCCCGCGGGGGTGGTGAAGTCGAAGAATGGCTGCCCACCGTTGAGCGCGCAAAAAATCTTGGCCCCATAATGATGCACCGTGGGTGGTTTCGCGGAGAGGTGGATCTGTGGACGCTTCCGGTGAAAAACGTCGCCAACGTCGCGGCGATCGCGCTCAAAGGACGCCTGAAGCGCCGCGAGACGTGGTCCAAGCGCGAAGAGGTGTCCGAGGGGAGATATCAAACGATCATCGCAAAAGAGCCTGAGCCGGGACACGAGTGGGGAGGGCTGCGTTTTTTGAAGGTGATTGAGGCGGGGACCCGTGGTCGGTGTACGCTTTGTAGCCCCGGGAGGGAGGGACAAGCGGCGTGTCATTTGTGCAACGGCGAGGGCGTGCGCTCGACGACTGATGACCCCGTTGCAACTCCGGTGAATGTTCGCTGCGAATTTTGCCTTGATGGCTTCGTCGTTTGTCCCACGTGCGAGGGCAGCAACGTCACCATGCGCGCTATGATTGAGTACGTTGAGGAGAAGATCGAGCGGTTTTCGTCGCTGATTTTGCCCGATGTTCCGCCGGAGTTGTCGTACTGGTTGCATGCGGAGCTGTCGTCAAAACCTGAGCTGCCAGAGTGTTTGGTGTTTCGGTTAGATCAAATGCTGCAGCTCGCGCCGTACCGTGGTGCGCTGCGAAATTTTGAGCCGGACTTTCATGGCTTTCAGTTTGGCGGGGGTTTTGAGCGCTGCCGCGATGGGCTCAAGGCGATCATAGGGCGTCCCGATGTGATGCAGAGCGAGTACACAGCGTATGCCCGTGCGGTGCTCTTGGTGCAGTTTGAGGGCGGCGAGTCGGGGTATGACGCAGTGTTTGTAGTGGGTGATGATGGCGAGCTACGTGGGCACTGTGCGAAGGGTGTTAAGCATCCGGAGCTGTGAGTGAGGTGGGATGTTGACCGGAGTGTTGACTGGAGTATAACTGTTGCACATCATGCGCAACATCGGTATTTCGGACAACAAATTGGGGGATGAAGCCATTTTAGCGCTACAAAGTCGGCTTCCGCTGGGTTGGGCCGTCGATCTAGCGAGTGACAACACTGCAGCAAGCGACGGCAGTATGATCGTCGAAGTCCAGGCGCCTGATCGCCGATCTTGCATGCTGGTCATCGTGCAGCGACAAGACCTGACTCCGAAGGGTGCGTTGAGCTTTCGCCTCGGCGATGTGCCAATGCCCGAGCGTCGGTTGGTTGACAAACGCAAAACGGTGCCGCCCGATTCTCTGCTCGTTGCGCGCTATCTCAGCGAGGCGACCCGATCGGTGCTGAAAGCTCATGAGCTCAACTATCTTGATCTAACGGGCAACGTACGAATCGTGCTCTCGAAGCCTGGGCTCTTCATCGACACTCAGGGTGCAACATCGAATCCGAATCGTGAAGAGCGAGCTGCGCGGACCTTGCGGGGCGCAAAAACTGGGCGACTCGTGCGGATGCTTATAGATTGCAAAAAAGCTATGGGCGTTCGTGCGCTCGCGAAAAGCACAGGGATTGATCCTGGCTATGTCTCGCGGGTCCTCGCGTTTTTGGACGAAGAAGCGCTCATCAAGCGGGTGGGCCATGGGCGAATTGAGAGTATTGATTGGGTGTCCTTGTTGCGTCGCTGGGCGCTTGCGACTCCGATTGAATCCCGCGGTACCATCCAGACGTTTCTAGATCCTCGTGGACTCTCTTCCTTCATCACGCGCCTTGAAAAATCCAAAGAACAATATGCCGTCACAGCAACTCTAGCGGCAGCCGATTTTGCACCCATCGCACCGGCGCGGCTTGCGGTGGTTTGGATTCGTGATGCGAGCGAAGCTGCCCAGCGACTAGGTCTTCGGCCCGCAGACGCTGGAGCCAACGTGTTGCTGATCGAGCCGAACGATGACAGTGTGTTTGAGGGAAGTGCTGAGCGTGACGGACTTTGTTATGCGGCACCGAGTCAAGTCGTGGCAGACTTGTTAACGAGCCCGGGACGAGGGCCTTCGGAAGGAGAAGAGATGCTTGAGTGGATGCAAAAACACGAGGATCAATGGAGGGGTTGAACACAATGGATGAGTTGTATGTGATGGCGCGTCGAGTGTTGTTGGATGCGCTGGATGCGTTGGGGTCGCACCGCGATGCATTGGTGCTTGTGGGCGCTCAAGCGGTGTACCTACGTGTTGGCGAAGGCGATATCGCGGTGGCGCCGTTTACCACCGATGGGGATCTTGCGATTGATCCTGCAGTGCTCAAAGAGATTCCGCCGATTGAGCAGGCGTTGTTGGCTGCGGGGTTTGCTCCGAAAACAAAGGACTCAGTGGGAATCTGGATCACTCGTCGCACGACAGCGCTCAAAGTTGCGAGAGAAATAGCTGTTGATTTGCTGGTTCCACAGACGTTTAGTGCGACCCGATCGGGGCAAAGAGCAGCGCGGTTAGAGGGGCATGACTTTCGGACCGCGCGAGTCGTAGAGGGGCTTGATGGCGTCTTAGTTGACGCAGATGTGATGTCGCTCACTTCGCTAGAATCGAGCGATGCGCGTGCATTTGATCTTCGCGTAGCGGGTCCAGCAGCACTGCTCGTAGCGAAGGTTCACAAGATTCGAGATCGGCAAAACACTGGTCGTGAGAGCGACAAAGACGCGTTAGATGTCCTGAGAATTTTGCGAGGCTTGGCGACTGACGAGCTTGTTGAACGGTACCGAAAGCTCCTCGGTCATGAGCGTTCGCTGGGAGCTGCTACTGCGGGACTGCAACTGTTGAAAACGCAATTTGCAACGCGCTCATCGACGGGTGTTTTGATGGCGGTGAAGGCAGCGGGCGTCCTCGCGAATGCGGACGAACTTGCGGCGTCGTGTGAGGCGCTGACGGGCGACTTGTTGAGTGCGATGGGTGCAGTTTGAGGGCGGACAGTCGGGGTATGACGCAGTGTTTGTAGTGGGTGATGATGGCGAGCTACGTGGGCACAGCGCGAAGGGTGTGAAGCATCCGGAGCTGTGAGTGAGGTGGACGGAGTGCGCGTGCGCTGTGAGATAAATTTCTCACTGGCGAAGACCCCGATCGTGAGCAAAGAGAGCACGATTGGCAGCTAAAATAGCACCGCACTGCCATACTCGGTGGATTCGCGCAATCTCTTCGCCTATCGTCTTTGCATGAGCTCAACGGTGTTTCGATGGCTGTCGCTGGGTGTTGGCGCGGCCCTCTGTACCGCTGCTCTTCTTCAGTGCGGCGCTCGCACAGAGCTTATGGGTTATACTAACGCGGGACCCATCCCTAGCTCTGATCCGTGCATCCGCCTCGCCGAGAGGGCCTGCGATCGCGCGCTCGCGTGCAGCGTCTCTGCAGTGACCCTGGGGTACGGAATTGGACGCTCCTTTGTCGACCGAGCACAATGCGTGCAGCGGCTCACCCTTGGCTGCACGGGTTGGATCGCAGCGTCGGATTCAAACGTGACCCAAGCGCAAGCGGTCGCATGTGAAGCTCGCTGGGCGTCGTTGAGCTGCGCCGAAGTGAGCAGGGATTTTGCTGATGAAGTCCTCGGGTGTGCGCTTTCTCCGGGGCGGCGTGAGGTCAGCCAGCCGTGTGCTAGCAGCGTGCAGTGCGGGACCAGAAGCTGCTCGCTCAGCCGTGACACCGAGTGTGGGCGCTGTGCTGCGCGCGGTGGGGGACCGCCAGAGACCACAGTGGGCCAGCCATGCCGCCCCAACGAGTATTGCTCGTATCCGCAGCGATGCGTGAGTGGACTCTGCGCGTGGGCTCCGACGGAGGGCGAGCGCTGTGAGGGGCGTGGAGGGTGTGTTCCGTACCCGTTGCTCGTGTGCGTCGATGGTGCGTGCGTGAGCAATCCAGTGAGCGCAGTGGGCTCAGGATGTGGCAACACGCAAGGTGCCGCGACGAGGCGGCCTCCTGTGTGTCCAAGTGGAAGCGACTGTGTCAACCGCAACGATTTTGGCTCTGGTCGCTGCGCTGCCTTTCGCACAGACGGCCAGTCCTGCACACTCTTTGGCGATCAACCGTGCCAGTTTCCGGCGCGTTGTGTGCGAGGTCGTTGCGGGCTCGCGACACAGGACTGTCGGTGATACCGGTTCTCAACGGATACGGTCCGAGCAAAAACGGTGGTATTGTCGGCGGATGAAGGTTCTAAAATCCACTTTGTTGCTCGGCGTTGGCGCAGTGCTAAGTTTTTTCGGTGAGGCATGCGACAGCGAGGGGGCTCAGGACTCTGGCGTTCGACGCGACACCGGTGTCTCCACAGATCGCCCTAACGTCCCTGATGTGCCTACGCCAATCGTCATGGATGTCCCGGATTTTGACGTGATGGCAGCAGATGTTCCTACAGCAAGGGGCCCGGCTCCGAGGCCCATTGCGCCATCGTCGCTCAGCGACGTGACTTCGTTTCGACCGACATTTCGATGGGAAATAAGGGATGAACTCGACGGCGCTGTGATCGAACTCTGTCGCGATCGTGCGTGCACAATGGTGATTGAGACCATTCGCATGCAGGGCACGAGCGCGCGACCGATGAACCCGCTGTCGCCTCGTAGCGTGGTGTACTGGCGCATGCGAGGAACGGTAGGAGCGGTCATTCAGCCCTCTTACAGCCCGACGTGGCTGTTTCACGTCCCTGCGATCGAGGTGGCTGGTGGCGTTGATCGGAGCGTGTATCCGCACGTCGATTTGAACGGCGATGGATTTGATGACGTCGTCGTCGGCGCGCGCAACGCTCGTGCAGGCGGCCGGGTCGGTGGCGGTAATGTGAGTGTTTATTACGGCACAGCGATGGGACTATCGATGGCGCCCGGTAGGGTGATCGAGGGCCCTGCAGGATCGGAGAGCTTCGGTTGGTCCACAGCCGGTGCAGGTGATCTCGACGGCGATGGATTTGGTGATTTGATCGTCGGTGCACCAGGGCAAGATGCCGGCGCTGCGAGCCGTCCTGGCACTGTGAGCGTGTTTCATGGTGGTCCTGCGGGCATCGGAGCGATGCAGTCTCTCGTGATCATGGGCACCGGCAGCAGCCGTTTTGGTGTCTCAGTTTCGAGTGCTGGGGACGTGAATGGCGACGGATACTCAGATGTGGTCGTTGGCGCTCTCTTCGCCGCACCAGGTGGTCGCGCCACCGCCGGAACAGCGAGCATTTTTCATGGCGGAATGACCGGACTCTCCGCGATGCCCGCGCGTGTACTTGAGGGTGTGATGGAAGGCGATCAGTTCGGGGCCTCCGTTGCTTCTGCAGGGGATGTGAACGGCGATGGATTCGGTGACGTCGTCGTAGGTGCACATCGCGCATCACCTGGTGGTCGAATGACCGCTGGCTCTGCCTCGATTTATCACGGCAGCGCGATGGGTGTCGCGATGGCTCCGGCGCGCGTTCTTGAGGGCGTCACAGCAGTCGACTGGTTTGGAGGATCCGTAGCAGGCGCCGGCGATCTGAATGGTGACGGGTTTGGCGACGTGGTGATTGGTGCTTTCAACGCAAGCGTCGGCGCTCGAATGAACATCGGGACCGCAACGGTCTATCACGGCAGTGCAATGGGCATTGGTGCCATGCCAACACGTACACTCGTCGGTGCCGCTGCTGGAGATACCTTTGGCTATTCAGTGGCGAATGCAGGGGATGTTAATGGCGATGGGTTCTACGACTTGATTGTCGGCGCGTCTGCAGCGGACCCAGGATCGCGCGTCGACGCGGGCACCGCGAGTGTGTTCTACGGCAGCGCAATGAGCGTTGCGATGGCTCCAAACGTAACACTCGAAGGCGTGGCGGCGAGCAATGCTTTCGGCAGATCGGCATCAAGTGCAGGTGATATCAACGGAGATGGATATTCTGAAGTGATTGTTGGCGCGTTCTTAGCGTCGCCAAACATGAGAAACAGCGCCGGTGCCGCGAGTGTGTTCAACGGCAGTGCGAGTGGCACTGTGATGGCGCCAACGCGTGTGCTCGAAGGGCTTAGCGCGGGGGACCTGTTCGGCTGGTCCGTCGCGTGTCTTGATGTGCGTCGTGGTCGCCGCCGTTCGCGTGGTTAACAGCGCACTGTCTCGAGGTTGGTGCATCGCGAGTCATGCGCGGACTTTGTCCGGCGCGCTTCGAAGACGTGCGCCTGAGCGCACACGTTTGTGTAAGGTGAGGTCTTCAGAGGATCAACGCATGGCGCTCAAGTACTTCAAGGTGTGGCAACGAGCTCAAGTCAGTCTCGTTGCGTTTGTGTTGAGTAGCGCATCGGCGACGGTCAGCGCTGCGGAGTTTCACATCAGCCCAATGGGATCAGCGGGGGGTGACGGAAGTGCGGCGCGACCGTGGGACATCGCCACGGGGCTCAACCGCGGGACGCACCCCGGTGATACTTTTTGGCTGCACGGCGGAACCTATGGCAACGGCGGACCTGCCGCGTTCACGTGTACGCTCTATGGCACCGAGGCACAACCGGTGATTGTGAGAGAATTTCCTGGCGAACATGCGATCATCAACGGCGGGATCGCAGCGAATGGGACCTTCACCACGTTTTGGGGATTCGAGATCACCAACACTGGCGTGCAGCGTGACGTGGTGTCCGAGACTGGGATGCCCAACGCGCGTGTAGGAGGATTGAATCTGTACGGTCGCGGCATGAAAGCGATCAATCTCGTTGTCCACAACACTGGACACCCAGCGATCGGTTTTTGGAATGCCGTCGGAGATGGTGGCGAAGTGTATGGTTGCTTGCTTTGGGGCAACGGGATCTACGATCCATCGCCTGGATTCTCCGGCTCTCCCCGCGGCAATGGAACCTACGCACAAAACCAAGTTGGCAATCGGTACATCAGCGACAACATCTCGTTTCGCAATTGGACCGAAGGGCTCGACGCCCACTCCGCAGGTCGCAGCTGGGTCAACGGTTTTACCTTCGAGGGCAATTTTTCGTTCGACAATCCGAGCGGCGAGCTGACGACCAACACGATGGATCCGGCCAACCCGATGGAGCGGCTGCGGGTGATCGACAATTGCACCTATCGCCGCCAAAACGACACCACGAAAACCACCGCACAGTTTGGCTACTACAACGACGTCTTCAACAGAGACATCACCGTCGAAGGAAACTACTTCGTCATGGGCTCGGACGACGATCGCGCGCTGCATCTCAAGCTCTGGGGACGTATCGCGTTCAATCGAAACACAGTCATCTCTGAGCGGTATGCGTCGTGGTGGTGGGGTGGCGTGATGGGCGAGTCCATCGACTGGGACAACAACACCTACCTCATCGGCGGAGGCAATGGACGACCGTTCATCGTGGGGCCGAGTAGGGATCTCACCAACGGCGAGACCTTTCTCGATTTCGCGGCATGGAAGACACGGACAGGCTTCGACGCAGCCTCGACGTTTGCAGTCGGCAGACCGACGGGCTTGCGCGTGTTCAAGCGCCGAAATCGCTATGAATCCAATCGTGCACACATCGCGATCTACAACTGGGACCGCAGGGCGAGCGTCGATTTGAACCTGACGGACTTGGTCGCGCCCGACGCGCAGTACACTCTCCGCGACGCGCAAAATTACTTCGGCGCGCCAGTGCTGAGCGGCACCTATCGCGGTGGCACGGTGGCGGTTCCGATGAATCTCACGGAGGTTGCGGTGATCCGTGGACCGTATCGGCATTGGATGAACCGACATACTGCGCCGGAGTTTGGTACCTTTGTTCTGACCAGCGATCGACCGCTCGTCGCAGGCGGTTCATCGGATGCAGGAGTGCTGTCCGATGCGGGAAGAGTGGAGAGCGACGGCAGCTTCGATGGCGGTCTGGAGACACGACGTGACGAGGGATCGAACAACAGCGACGGTACTTCATCGGGAGAGCCGATCACTCGCAGTGCTGGGTGTGCGTGCGACGCGACCCGTCGCGGTGGTGGTAGAGGTCGTGGCGCCCAAGGAGCGCTCGGCATCGCCGTGGTGGTGTTGTGTTTTTCACGCGTGCGCAGAATTGTGAGACGGAGTCAGCAAGCTGAAATATGACTGACAGAACCGCACTCATCACCGGCGCCAAGCTAAATCCGGTTTTTTAACCCCGCCGAAGCTCAACCAACAGACACCGATCTTGCACCACGTCGATCCCTGCGCGGGCGAGCCGCTCGGCGCTCTCTTCGTGCGCGATCCCGAGCTGCATCCACACGCTCGACGGCTTGAGCGCGATGAGCTCGTCCACATGCGCGGGGACATCACTGCTCTTTCTAAACATGTTGACCATGTCGATCGGCACTGCGATGGCGCTCATGGATCGCACCACTGGCTCCCCCAAAATCTCGGTCACATTGGGATAGTACACCGGCACCGGCACGATCTTGTACCCACGTGATTGCGCAAACGCCGGAACATAAAACCCCGGTTGATCGCTGTGCGTCTCGGGCTTGATCCCCAAGACCGCGATGGTTTTTGTGCGCTGCAACAGGGCGCGGATTTGCTCGTCGGTGTTGAGGATGTGTGTTTTCCAGTCGGGCTGCATGGGACGAGAATACTTCAATAGTCATCGCATGAAGCACCGCAGTGAGCTACCTTCCGCGGTTATGGAATTCGTACAAGACCACCCGTACTCAGCTTTTTTGCACTCCGTCGAAAAGCCCGTTCGCTACATCGGCGGTGAGCATGGGGCGGTCAAGAAGGACTGGTCTTCGGTCAAGGCTCGCGTGGCGTTGGCGTTTCCGGATTTGTACGACATCGGGATGAGCCACCTGGGCTTTAAGATTTTGTATGGGATCCTCAACGATCACCCCAGCACGTTGGCCGAGCGTGTGTACGCACCCTGGACGGACATGGAAGCGGAGCTGCGCAAGCGCAACCTCCCACTGGTGTCACTTGAGAGCGCAAGAGCACTCAAAGACTTCGACGTCGTGGGCTTTTCGCTGCAGTTTGAGCTGACTTTTACCAATGTTTTATTGATGTTGGATTTGGGTGGGATTCCGCTCAGAAGCTCGGACCGAACCGAAGAGCATCCCTTGGTGATCGCGGGTGGGCCAACGGCAACTCATCCCGAGCCGCTTGCGCCATTTTTTGACGCGATTGTTATCGGCGACGGTGAGCGTCTTGCGGTTGAGATTGCGCTCTTGTGGGCTGCCTTGCGCGATGCCAAAATGCCACGCGCGCAGAGACTCAAAGAGCTCGCGAAGCTCGAAGGCGTGTACGTCCCCAGCTTGTACGAGATGGCGATTTGTGAGCGCTCGGGGCTGCAGTACGTCTCGCGGCCCACATGTCCAGAAGCGCCAGCGAGAATTAACCGGGCTTTTATCGGGGATTTAAACCAGTATCCGTTTCCGTCCAAAGGGCCCGTCGCGGCCACTGAGACGGTGTTTGATCGCATCTCCGTCGAGATCGCGCGCGGATGTACCGAGGGCTGTCGTTTTTGCCAAGCCGGGATGATCTATC
>JANNCG010000170.1:0-1987 GCA_031386385.1 Myxococcales bacterium | reverse complement strand
TCGATGACTTGCAGTGGGCTGACCAAGACAGCTTCGAGTTGTTAGAGGGGCTGATGGAACGCAACCTTGGTCGCGTCATGATCTTGGGTTTGGCGCGGCAAGAGAGCACAGACGAAAACGCGCTGTTGGCGCAGTTTGTCTCAAAAATCTCAGCCCATCGTGCATTTGTCCAGCTTGAGCTTCACGCGCTTGAGCCTCGCGAGACCGCGCAGTTGATTGCAGACATCACCTCTCAGCGGGTAAGCCCGTCGGTGGTTGAAGCGCTCACCGCGCAATTTGACGGAAACCCCTTTCTCGTTCGTCGGCTCGCTCAATTCCTCGCAGAGCTGAGCGCGCAAGAGCAGGAGGTGGCGCTCGCCTCGCTGGGGTCCGGTGAGCAGCTTATCTCGGGGATGCTTCAGCCTCTCAGCTCGCCGGCGAAGAAGCTTTTGGCCATCGCAGCCACTGCGGGCAGTGAGTTGTCGGTCTCTGTGCTTCAGCGCGTGAGCGGAATGTCGGCTGAAGAGCTCGAGAGCGCCATGGGAGAGCTGCATGCGGGGCATCTACTACGTGCTCTTCCCTCCGCGGAGACTGAAGCTGGGCTTGAGAACAAGCGTGTCGTCGATGTGTATCACGACAAGATCCGTACGGTGGTCTACGGCGAGCTAGATCGCAGCGCTCGACGGCAATGGCACGCAGCGCTCGCCCGTGCGTTGCAGCAAAAATCCTCGGTAAACGCACGAGACACCGAATCTCTCGTGCGCCACTGGATCGCCGCAGATGAGCCGCTAGAGTACCAAAAAGCCGCGCTCATCGCGGCGGACCACGCAGAGAGCAAGCTGGCGTTTATGCACGCCGCCCAACTGTTGGTCGGTGCGCTCTCGGTTAACACTGAGGAGCACTTAGCTGCGCTTACCCGCATGCGCCTGTGGGAGCGTGCCGCATTGCTTTTTAGTTATGTTGGCAAGTATACCGAGACCATTCACGCCCTTGAGCAAGCTCGTAGTCTCGCCGAGAGCGCCTCGCAAAGAGGGGTGGACACAACCGAGGACAAGCTTCGGTTGTGTGCAAAGCTCGCGGCAAACTATCTCGCTACCGGTTCGCTCGCGGCGGGTCTCGCGGTGAGCGCCGAAGGCTATGCGCTCTTGGGTGTGCCTTTTGAGCGATCTTTGAGCGCTCGCATCGCGGTGATCACTGGGCTTCGCATAAAAAATGGGGTCACTGGTTGGTTCTCTGCAAGTGCCTCACGGCCAAGCAGCCCAAAGGATCGCTCAGCAGGCCTCGCGGGGCAGGTACAGTTTTTTGACCTCATGACCCAAGCATTGCAGCCCATGTGGCCGTTGGTAGCGGCAGAGGCCGCGCTTCGCTGTGAGCTTTTGGGACGGCAGAGCAGCGACTACAAAATTCTGCACCGAGCCATTGCGTTTGGCGCTGTTACCCCGCTGGTGTTGGGCAGTCCAACGCCCACGCAGGTCGCGAAGATG
The DNA here is from genome assembly GCA_031386385.1 of Myxococcales bacterium. Lineage (GTDB taxonomy): Bacteria > Myxococcota_A > Polyangia > Polyangiales > JANNCG01. The sequence goes on along the minus strand of JANNCG010000170.1, from coordinate 524 downwards.
CACGCTGAGCTGGATCGCGCCGAGATCTTCGCAAAGCAGCACGCGATCGCGTTGGGTCACGAGGTCGTCATGATGAACCGCGCCCTTCTCTGGAGCTTAGACGACTTCGCGCGAGCTAGAAAGACGTGCATTGAAGCGCTTGAGGGGTTTCGCGCGCGAGGGCTCTCGGCTTCGTACGAAGCGCAGGTTGCGACGACGTATCACATGGTCCTTTTGTACATCAACGGCGCTTACGAAGAGCTGCTTGAAGAGCTGCAACGAGTGCTTGTGTCCATGCCAGCAAACTTCGTGCTTCGAGGGTTTGGTCAGGTCTCGAAAATTCGAGTTCAGACCCGCTGGGGACTGCTTGAGAAAGCGGGCCAGGACGTGGCGGCTCACCAAGAGGCGTTGGCACAGCTTCCGTGGACACGGGGTCACTTTAGTTTTGCCGCTGCGAGGGCTGAATTTTTGGTCAGCTCGGGGCGCTTCACTGAAGCGCTTGCGCTGGAGCCCGAGGTCGAGAAAAACGCCTTCGCCGACGGCTC
>JANNCG010000154.1:0-13120 GCA_031386385.1 Myxococcales bacterium | reverse complement strand
ACCAAGTCCCTTTGCTCGGTCTGCAAGAAGCAGGTTGATGCCAAAATCCTGATCCGTCAGGGGACCGTCGTGATGGATAAATTTTGCACTGAGCACGGGCAACAGGAGGCTCTGATTAGCAGCTCAGCGGAGTGGTATCTGGACGCGTTGTCGTTTGTGGCGCCGAGTATTCCGCCTAAAACAGTGCATAAACCGGTGAGCAAAGGCTGTCCGCATGATTGTGGACCTTGTGAGGTTCACGCGCAAAAAGTGTTTCTTCCGGTGGTCCCAATCACCAGCGCGTGCAACTTGGACTGTCCCATTTGCTACACCATCAATAAGAACGACAACCCGTTTCATCTGCCAAAAGAGCGGTTTGCAGAAATATTGAAGCACCTTCGTAGCGACCACGAGGTGATCGATATTATTAATTTTACCGGCGGTGAACCCACGATGCATCCCGAGATGATCGAGCTGCTTCAAATGGCCCGTGACGCGGGAATTCGCAGGCTCACGGTCAGCACCAACGGCCTCAAACTGCTTGATGAAAACTACGTTCGTGCTCTCGCCGCCGTTGACGCTCGCGTGATTTTATCGCTCGATACCTTTGATCCCGCGGTGGATAAAGCCATGTTGGGGGCGAACACCATCGCTGCGAAAATGAAGGTCCTTGCTCTCTGCGAGGAGCATGACGTCACTTGTACAATTCTCCCGGCCGTCGCTGCGGGGATGAATGATAAAGATGTCCCCGCGTTGTTTGACCTGGTGTTGACGCGAAAGAACATTTGCTCGATTGAGCTGCACACGCTCACTTTTACCGGTGAAAATGGCTCTGGATTCGAGCGCACTGCGAAGATTACGACGCCTGATCTGCACGATATTTTAGACAAGCACACCCACGGAGCCCTCACCGCGAAGGACTTTGTGCCGTCTCCGCTGGCGCATCCGTTGTGCTATTCGATCGCCTATGTCCTCGTCTTGGATGGGCCAGGATCGCGCGACCCCAACGTCCCGGACGTGGTGCCGTTTGTGCGATTGATGGGTCGGCAGAAGCTCTTTGAGCTGTTGCAAGAGAGCCTCTACATGGAGCCCACAGAGCGGGTTGAAGAAGAGTTTAGATCGATCATCGATCGACTGTGGGCCGATCCAGACAGCTTGCCAGAGGCAGAGCGTGTCCTTGCCACGATGAAGCGTGTGTTGCGCGATGTGTTTCCGAGTGGTGAGAGCTTGTCTCTTGGCGAACGACGCAAACGTGCAGAGCGGGTCACAAAGGCTGTGTACATTCACTCGCACATGGACGAAGAAAACTTCGACGTCTCGCGCATTATGAAGTGCTGTGTGGGAGTGCCCGAGGCGGACGGTACGAACATTCCCACATGTTCGTACAACATTCTTTATCGCGAAAAAGACAGACGTTTTGCGACTGAAGAGCAGATGCACACAATGGATCACAAGCGTCGCCGACTGCCACTGCTCACATAATACTCACATAATATTTAGAAAGTACGAAGAGGCTCTACTATGAAGCTCCCTCTCGCAAATCCAACACACGTGCTCACACAAGACGTGGCGACATCAGAAGTATTTCACTCGTTTTCGCGCACGATGTGTCCCAAGTGTCACAAGCTCGTTGACGGCGGACGCTTTATTCGCGGCGGAAAAGTCTACCTTCGACGAGTCTGTCCTGATTGCGGAAAGTCCGAGGGGCTGATCTCAGGGAGCGCCGACTGGTTTCTCAAATCGTTGACGTACATCAAGGAGGGGTCCGTTCCGCTGAAGTTTTCGACGCCCGTTGAGAAGGGCTGTCCCGAAGACTGTGGACTCTGCGCGGCGCACGAGCAGCACTCGTGTATGCCCATCATTGAGATCACCAATCACTGCAATCTTGAGTGCCCCATTTGTATTGTGCAGAACAAGCACAACTACAACATGACCCGCGCTGAGTTCACCAAGATCATTGATGGGCTCATCGAGAAAGAGGGAACCCTTGAGACGATCAACATCTCAGGCGGCGAGCCCACCATGCACCCAGAGTTTTTTGACTTTCTCGATATCGCAAAGCGGGCGGAGATCTCGCGGGTGAGCATCAGTACGAACGGGATTCGATGCGCGCAAGATTTGGATTTTTGCAGAGAACTCGCAAAGCGCAATGTGTACGTAAGCTTGCAGCTTGATGCGATGAGCAACCCCGCGTTGCGTGCGCTTCGCGGTGGCGGAGATCAAGAGGCGCTCAAGCGCAAGACCCTGCGCAACCTTGAGACGGCAGGCGTCCGAACAACGATCGTGTCCACCATTGCCAAGGGTGTCAACGACGACAAAATCGGCGAGTGTGTAAAGCTCCTCTACGAGAATGATTTCATTCTGTCTTTGATGTTTCAGCCGGCGGCTTTTACCGGCTACGGCGGCTCCCACTTTGCGCAACACAACCCGATGGACGTGATGACCATCCCCGATATCGTTGCGGCCATGGCGGCGCAGACTCCGGGATGGCTGACGGAGAAAGATTTTCTTCCCCTCCCGTGCTCTCATCCGTCCTGTTTTGGACTCACGTACTTGCTCAAAAATGAGCAAACTTACACGCCATTTCCACGCTTCGTCGACATGCAGAGCTACCTTGACGTGCTGTCAAACCGAGGGACGATTCGGACGGATGAGAAGTTTCAAGATTCGATCAGGCACGCGATCAATGAGCTTTGGACGAGCGCTGAGCAGGTTCCGGACAAGGACAAGATTTTGGCCGGGCTCAAGCGTGCTCTCAAGCTGATGTATCCTCCAGATCGAGCGCTCGAAATCGAAGAGCGGATGCGGTTGGGCGAGAGCGTCGTGAAGACCATTTTTATTCACGCGTTTATGGACGAGTGGACCTTCGAGGTTGATCGCATCAAGAAATGCTGTACCCACTACGCGCTTCCAGACGGGCGCTTGATGCCGGGGTGTGCATACAATTTGTTCTATCGAGAGAAGGACGATCGCTATCAGGGCCCCCAAGGTGAGACGACCATTTGGGGCAAGGCGCTCGCAGAGCAAAACGAACAAGCTGGCGATGGGCTCGTAAAAGCTGGCAGCTTGGTGCGAAAGAGCGTGGGAGACGCTGAGTGATTCATCGCTGGCTGAGCAACAAAGTCGCGCTTGTCACAGGAGCGTCTCGAGGTCTGGGGCGACACATTGTTCGTGAGTTTGTGGCCCAAGGCGCTCGCGCGGTGGCATTCACGTACGCCAAAGATCAAAAGAGCGCCGATGCCACCGTGCGAGCTGCGCAGAGCGCTGGCGATGCGATTGTTACCGCGCATCAATGCAATGTGACCGACGCTCGTGCCACAGAGCTTTTGGTTCGCGAGCTTGAGAAGACCTACGGTGGAATTGATATTCTCGTGAACAATGCAGGAGTTACGCAAAACCTTCCCCTTGCGCTGATCGAAGAAGAGGACTGGGACCACGTGATCGACACCAACGTGAAGGGGACTTTTTTGACCTCACGCAGTGTGCTTCGCGGGATGATTCGCCGTAAAAATGGCGTGGTTGTCAACATTGGGTCGCTTGCGGGCGAGCGTATGATTGACGCTCCAGTGCACTATTGCACCAGCAAAGCCGCGCTGCGGGGGATGACAGAGGCTCTGGCGAAAGAGGTCGGACGCTATGGTATCCGTGTGTTGTTGCTTGCGCCTGGGTTGCTCGAAGATGGTCTTGGGAGAAATCTACCCGAGCACCGACTTGCGGACTATTTGAAGCACTGTGCGCTTGGTCGCGTGGGGACGTTTGACGAAGTGGCCGAGCTCTGTGCGTTTTTGGCCAGCGATCGAGCGGGGTATCTGACGGGCGCGAGCGTTGTGGCTGATGGCGGGGTATGAGCGAGGGGTTTGAAGACGAGCTTGACGGGTTTGATGCCTATCGACGGTACGTCAATCCGACGTTGGCGCAGTTTCTCTCGATGGTGGGACGCCACTGGAAGTTTGTTCGTGCGGAAGGATGTCGACTTTTCACTGAAGATCATCAGGGATTTGACGACTGGCTCGCGGGATTTGGTGCGCTGCCGCTCGGTCACAACTCTCCGATTATTCGCGCGGCGATTGAAGAGAGTGTCCGCGGGTCATCGCCCAACTTGTTCGCAGAGGTGTTTAATCCCGTTGCGGGAACTACAGCTTATGAGTTGTTGCGCAGTGCTGGCTGGACTCAAGGTCAGGTGCATTTTTGCAACTCAGGATCCGAGGCTGTTGAGTCGATGATCAAATGTGCGGTCGCAGCGACGGGACGCAAGACGATTGCCTATGTGGATGGTGGATATCATGGAGCGACGCTTGGAGCGCTCGGGTGTATGGCTCGGGGGGTGTATCGGGATCCGTTTGAGAAGGTGGTTCCGGTGTTTGAGTCGCTCGCGTTTGACGATGTGGCAGCGGTTGAGGCGCTTCATTCACGCGATGACATTGCAGGAATCCTTGTAGAGCCCATTCAGGTTGAGAGCGGCGTGCGCGCGCCGAGTGCTGAGTATCTGGCTGCTCTCAGACAGTTTTGTACAACGCATGGCGCGATGTTGCTGATGGACGAGGTGCAAACTGGGCTGGGACGTACGGGACGAATGTGGGCGTGGCAGCACACCGATGTGAAGCCAGACGCGTTTGCGACGGCGAAGGGTTTGGGCGGTGGAATGGTTGCGATCGGCGCTGCCGTGATCGCTGAAGGTTGGTGGCATCGCGCGTTTGGCGCTTATGATCGCGCAGAAATCCACGCCAGCACGATGGGTGGCAACGCGCTCGCATGCAAAGTCGCTTGTTGTGTGCTGAGCACCATTGGCGACAGAGAATTTTTGGAGCGAGTCAACACAGTGAGCGCCGCGCTGTGGGCTTCGCTCCGCGCTCGCGTTGCGGACAATGCTTGCGTGCAAGAGGTTCGCTCTTTTGGTCTCTTGGGTGGCATTCGCTTTGCGAACAGTGAGCATCCGTGGCTCACGTGGGAGAGTATGGGAATGCCGGCGTTTTCGACGCGCCCGACCAGCGGACCGATCGTGATTGAGCGACTTGCCCGAAACAAAGTGCTCACACAGGTGTGTGGCCATGATTGGTCGACCGTTCGAGTTGAGCCCCCACTCATCGTTGATGCTGCAGCGTGCGATCGATTTGTCAGCGCCGTCGGCGACGCCGCAGATTTCTTAGACCGAACACAATAACCAAAGTCAGACCGTTTTAAGATGCAACAGACAGAACCGAAACGAATTGTTGTCCTTGGTGCCAGTGGACCCGTCGGGCAAGCGCTTGTGCAGCTGCTTCGAAGCGAAGAGCATCGCGTGTTTTGGACCTACCGAACACGTCCGCCCGCCATTGAGGATACGGATTCTTGTGCGTTGGATGTGAGGGATGTTTCTGCGATTGAGCCTGCAATTATTCAGGCAAAATTGCAATTGGGATCGCTTGATTCTTTGATTTATTTGTCTGCCATTGGCAGCGCTGAACCGCCCAAGTTTTATGAGCTTGATGACGTCACTCCCGCGGTGTGGGATGAGTTTTCGACGATCAACCTACGTGGAGCATTCTTTGCCGCACAAGCCTTTGCACGACACTGCAATGCGACAGGGGCGAATGTTGTGTTTGCTGGATCGATTGATGGGCACAAGCCTGTCCCGGCGAGTATTCCGTATGCTGCGACAAAGGGGGCACTTGAGGCGATGACACGAGCTCTCGCCAAAGAGCTTGGTCCGCGCAACATCCGCGTGAACACCATCGCAATGGGCGTACTCGAAAAAGGAATGAGCGCCATTTTGCCTGAAAAATGGCTGAAAGAATATCTCTCTCACGACGCCCTCTCTCGCAAAGGAACCATGAGCGAAGGCGCTCACGTTCTGGCGTTTTTTGGCGCGTACAACACATATGTGACCGGGCGATCCATCGCGGTGGATGGTGGACTCTAGCTTCGCTCGCGCGCTCCGCTGTTGCTGAGTCTTGCGGTCTTCGCACGGATCGAGCGCCAGTGCATGGATGCGCGAATCCCGTCGTCATCGAGTATGCAGATTCCGTCATCGTAGAGCTTCGCGGCGATGGTCCCGTGAACGAGCGCGAGATGCTCAGGATCTTGTACTTGTGGATGCACGTTGGCGTATCGGTGGTCGTAGAAATAACGGGCGATCAGTATTTCGTCAGGCGATTGCTCAATGCACTGTGCCAAGGGGGCGTCAATGAGCAGCGCAATCAAGGACGGGTTGGTGGCTTTGGCAAGCCAAGCCCAGACGGACTCTTCGTGTTGCAATGCAGGCATAAGACTCGCCCAGGGCCAGTCGATGGTGGGGCACAACGTTGATGGGTCGTTGCGCACGAACAATGTCTCGAGCGTGTCCTCGCCGACAACGAGCGTCTCGGGGGGGACGTATCTTTGCGGATCAAACACAAAACGTTGCAAAAATACTGTCATTTCAATGTCGGATGACGCTCTGTTTACGTTCGTGTCGGGCGTCGGGTGATCGACTCCCAGCGCATTCTTAGGTACACGTCACTGACCGCAAATCGAGCGAGGTCTCTCAGCGCTTCGAGCTTGTGAATTTCTGCGGGGACGTCTGCCGATCCACCACCACGATGCCGAATCACAACCATTTGTGATGCGACGGCGAAGTCGCCCGATGACAGAAGGCCGGCGCGCGCACGGGCTCGGTCTGCCGCCGCGACCCAGGTGGTTTCAGAGAATGGAGTCTTTGAAACGGCAAGCTCGGCAAGCAAATCTTCGAGTCGTTTTTGTGATCGAGGAGTCAGCGCGGCAACGAGCTCGCGCGCAAGTCGAGTCACCGTGGTGGGCTCTCCAGCGAGGCTTCCGTTGGGACCAAACGTGGCGAGCACTGCTCTGGCGAGGGCTGATCGATCTTCGGCATCAAGCGATGCCACCAGGACCCAGCCCGAGCGCGTCCCTTCGACTCCGAATCCTAAAAGGTACCGAGGCACTGGTGCGTCGTGAGTGAGCGCTGCTGCAAGCACGACGGCGGGGGGCTGCGCTCTTGCGACAAGAACCCCGCCAGGGACTTGGCCGCGCACGAACAACGACGTTCGTGGCAGTTGCAGCGTGCGCACCACCGCAGAGAAGAGTCTGGCGATCTCTGTTGGTGCAGCGGTGATGACTCGGTCGACTCCCGTGACGCCGTATCCTGTGATTTCTCTGCGAAACACGGTCGCCAAAGCATCCCACAAGAGCGAGCCAATCTCGGCAAACGCGGCGGCTTCGTCTTGAATGAGCCATTTGACCACCGTGTCCGGAGGCAACTCGGGAGTCTGTTGCAGCGAAGGTGCGGTCGCGTTGCTCTCTCGCCCCATCAACGCCTCACGCACGGATCGAACGGCAAGCGCGTGTTCGTGTCGCTCAAGGCGTGCCAGTAGCCCTTCGATGGACTCGAGCCCCAACAGATTGGACGGATCGGAATTGTATCGTTCTCGCTCAAGCCGAAGCGCTTCTTCTCGACCACCTTCAGAACGAGCCAGCCGTGACATCAACTCGCGTGCAGCGTTTTCATCCCCACGATCACGCAGTTTTTGCAAAGTGGCGTCGTCCATTGAAGGGTCGGCGGGTGGTCTCTCTGATCGGCCGGCGACAGGTGACGAGAGCGGGTCTCCAAGCATCGGCATTTCTCCCGACGACTTAATCCGCTCTGGAGCCGGCTCAATGTGTTCAGCTGCGCGCATGGTGCGCTCTGATGTCGTGGTTTTGCGCGGCGAAACTGCAGCCCCGTCGGTCGAGTTCGCCTGCGACGAATCTGTATTGGTCCCAACGACGACAGCCGTGATTCGGCTGCGCGAGATTGGTTTTACCGGTCCACTGGTTGGTGGCAACAACGCATTAAACGGCGCGAGTTCGTCGGTATGAGCGTGCTCGCGAACAGCATCTACGTGGGATTGTGCACGGTTTGTGGCTCCTGCATCAAGCGCCGCGCGCGCCGCGAGAAGACGAAGTGTGACTGCGTCTGTTGGCTCGGTCGCTTGATTGGCGAGAGTGAGGGCGAGCCGCTCAAGACCATCAAGATCATTTTTAGCGCGATAGATCTGCTCCAAGCCGTCTCTCGCCGCTTTGTGAGTGAGGTTCATCTCAAGGGCTCGGCGAAATTGGACAAGCGCTCCACCACTGTCGCCAGCTTTGTTGAACGCATCGCCCGCGAGTGCCAGAAGTTCTGCTGCCTCGGAGTGGTTTTGTGTGGTCGCCGCAACCCGCGCAAAACACTCGCCTGCTTCGTGAAAGCGCCCAGCCCGGAGGTTAAGATCTGCCAAATATCGCAGCGCTGGGCGGTGCGATGGCTCATCTTCAACCACCGTTTCAAGCTCTTGTCGTGCGGCGGCCTCGTTGCCTAGCCGTTGCTCAAGCACGGCGGCACGGCGAAGTCTCAGCGCGCGAACCTCTTCACGATCCCGGTTCAAGCTGATGCGTTTTTCCATGATAGACGCCACCGCAGCCCAGTCGTTGCGGTGTTCTGCCATTTCGTGGGCGACGTTGACGATCTCGGGACTGAGAATGCCCTCGTTCATCGCGTGAGCGAGCCGTCGCCATGCATCATCCGCTCTTCGAAGCGGTCCTCGGAGCAGCTCTACCGATCGAAGCAAATCGGGTTCAGCGAGAGCGAGGCCAAATGTGTGCTCTTGTTCGGCGTCGATGATGGCGAGCTCTGACTCTGCGTCGTGCGCATTTCGCGCGATGGATAGCGCAAACGACTTCAGCGCTTCATCTTCGCCTTGGGCCAAAGACTCGCGCGCGACGGTGAGCGCTTGTTTGATCTCTCCCTTGTCCACAAACTGCCTAACGATCTCCATCGTCGGTGTTCGTGCCGGAGGTGGAATTGTACGGTCTCGCACTTGTGGTGCCGTCGGGGCAACGGGCCTTAGCGCGACAGTTGGCTCTGCGAGCTCGGGACGATTGGCCAACAGAGGAATGCGCCTCAGCGCCTCACGAACTCCGGTATTTGCCGCGCTCTGAGCGAGCAGAGGGAGCATGGGCTCAATCACCGTTGCTTCTGAATCCCCGGCCTTTAGATAGAGCTCAGCTGCTTGGGTCGCGCGCACGGGATCTGCACACTCTACGGCGGCGGCTTCAAACGCACGAAGTGCATGGAGCCGTCGAGCGTCATCTTCCCAGACTTCTTCTGCAACCGCGATCCCTCGATCAGCAATGAGCTGCATCGCCTCGCGGTGAAGCGCTGGGTCAATGGCTCGCACGGCGCGAGCGGTTTCCATGACCAAATGAGACGTTCGGGTATCACGCAAAACATCCTGTGCCTCAAGAAGCAAGCGAAGCGCTCCTCGGATATCTCCCACTTCTTCGCGCGCTGCTCGCGCGGCATCTAAAAGATGTCCGACCCGCTGGTCGTTGGTGTGCGCGGTGTCGGCCAATCGTCGATGCAGCGCCACGAGAAGCTCTGGCCGTCTCCCGATCGAAAGCCGTGCAATCGAAGAGGCTGCAGCGCCCATCGCGGGCCGGGCTTCAAACGCAGAAAAATAGGCCTCAAGCGCTGCATCGAGGTGTCCGGTGTGCTCGAGAAAAAGTGCTTTGCGATAGTTGAGCGCTGTCCGACCGTGCGAGCCAGCGGCGTTGTCATCGAGCTCTTTGTAGACGGCGAGCATCTCGTTGACGGCCATCGACTCATGCGCGACGAGCTCGGCGAGAAGCAGCGCTTCGGGTGTTTCGGGCTCTTTTACCAACGCTTGACGCGCAAGGGCGAGGACGACTTTTGCTGGAGCGTGGCTGACGTGAGCACAGTTTGCGGCCTCCGCGAGATAGGCTGCAGCACGACGGCCATTCGGCTCAGTTTTTGCCCAGCTTGGCGCGAGCGTCGCGACACGCTCTGCGTGGTTGATCGATTTGAGAGCGCGAATCACCGCAGCGCGATCTTCAAACGAAGAAAATTCTTCGCCAATCCGTTCAAGGGTCTCGACGGATGCGTCCATTGAATTTTGAACCCGTTGGCATCCCGCGAGCAGCCACAGGGCGCTCTTTCTCTCGGAAGGCTCAAGCTCCATCGCGAGAAGTCCAGGGACCACATGGGCAATCCCTGCAGCGTCACGTCGCCGCTCAAGCGCGTGTAAGAGCAAGCGCACCGCGTTGTGGTCTCGAGGTAGAAGTTTAACAAGCCGTCGGTATGCTCGAATCGCGACGTCTGTGGAGCCTGTTCCCTCTGCGGTCTCTCCGAGGCGTCGGAGCAGACCAATGGTCTCAGCTTCAGTTTCGGCGCTGGCTAAGCAAGTCTCAAGCGTTGAGACAACAAGCGCTGAGTCCATCAATCGCGTCGCAGTGTCGATTGCTGTGGTCCGCAGAGCCCGATCAATGATGGGTCCTTGAGCGACAGATGCCAGCAATTCTGCTGCTAAATCATCACGCCTGAAGTGTTGCAGTCGCGCGAGGGCAGAGCGGACAACGCCGGCGGCGTCGCGGGGAGTCGCCAAAGATCGAAGGACCGCTTTGGTCGCATTGACGATGAGGTCTGGGTCATCTGCGAGGTTGGCCACTCCAAACCACGCGATGCTCGCCTCGGGCGATGATGGAAGCGTCTCTGCGAACCGTTTTGCGACCTCTGTCGCTCCGCGCACGCCTTCACCGGCGCACGCCAGAAGCGATCGTGTCCAACGCGCAAGCAGTGATGGAGATTCACCCACGGCGAGACTGAGCGCCTCCCAAGCCCCAGCGCGGACTTTGGGCGATTGCAGTTCATCAAATAAATCGCTGCACAAATCGCCAATTTTTGATCGCCCTGAGAGTCGCGCGAGAAGCATCTCTCCCTCGCCTACAGCGGGGGCATTGCAGAGCGTTTGAATCGCGGTTGCCGTGAGCTTGGGGTCATCCAGATGCTCGCAAAGCGCGAGCAACGCAGCAGAAACACCCTCTGCTCCAGGGCCCTGATCATCAATCGAGAGAAGCAAAAGTTCGGCGACTTCAAGCAGGGCATCGCGACTTTGCGCAGGTCGTTCAGCCAGAGCAATCGCGGCTTTTGCACGGACCTTGCTGACGACCGCGCGGGTTGCGATTCTGCGAAGGGTCATCAGTTGCGCTTCGCTGTCGGCGTGGCGCCAAAGAAGTCGCATCCAAAGCTCGGCGACATCTTCGCGGTGCATCGAGCCGGCTGAAAACAGCTTGGGATATCGTTTGGGATCAGTGACGACTCCGAGGGAGCGATTTAACACCGCAAGCATGGCGTCGATTTCGCTGTTGGTCGCGCGACTTCCGGCGCGCTCGACGACGCTCGCTACGGCTTCAAATTCGTCCGTAATCGCCTGCGCTCTTGCTCGCAGCACATCGGTGAGCTCAGGCAATCCACCAGTGCATCCCAACGACTGGGCGAGCTCGACCGCTGTGATGGTTGCACAAGGGTCGTCAATTTCGGCTTCCCATCGAGCCCAGCGTATCGCCAGCGTGGGCGATTGCGATGCGGCCGTTGCATGGGCGAGGGCGTCGTTCGCGGCACGCGCAGAAGTGACTCGAAGCGCCTCGAGTTGTGACAGCGCCTCGTCGTCGTCAGCGACGAGCGCCAACGCACTTCCAAGGGCCTCTGCAGTGGCGTCGAGAGAGCTTCCGTCGACAAACGCAAATGCCGCTACGCCCTTCCACGCAGCAGCCGAGCGTGCCGCGATGGGCTCTCTTGCCGCTTCTGCACGGAGCCGAGCGATGACAGCGGTTCTCTCGCCGCGTTCAGAGAGAGAGTCTCGTGCGGTTTCACGGGTCGCGGGAGATCGATGAATCAGCGCATGAAGACAGTCAATCACCACACGTTCGTTGTCGCTCACAAGGGCGCGAAATCGCTCTACAATACGGTGGGTTTCTTCATAGTCCAGCTTGTGGATCGACTGCACGAAGCTCTCGCGCAAGATCGCCACGGCGACGCTCTGGGCGCCTCGATCGCTTGCAATTTGTGCGACTTCGACAGAAGCGCGGAGGCCTTTTGACTCAATCCATTGATCAACCAGCAGCGTATCGTCCGTCGCCGCACCGAGCACGTGCTGAGCTCGCGTGAGATGTTCAAGCAGCCAACCATGCTCACCAGTGCATCGGACAATCTCAATGGTTCGTCGCAGGGCAGAGTGTCGCTCGTGTGCGTTCTCTTCAGCCCGTAGAATGCTCTCGACGGCCTGCTTGTTATCACCTGCACGCACGAAGGACTCTGCCGCAGCGATCAAACCGCGCAGATCACCTCTTTCAGCACGACGGAGATGCAACTTTGCCGCTTCGCCGACAGCGCCTACGCGATCCAATAGCAGCGCGAGTTGGGTAATTGCAGAGCGATCGTCGGGCGCGATAGTCAGCGTTTGTCGCGCTACAGCGAGCGCCGAAGAGATGGCTCCTGCTGCCAACCACTGCGAACACAATGCGAGATGCGTGGGGAGCTGCTCTTCGGGTGACGCATGGTCGGCACGAAGCTCAGCGTTGGCGATTGGATCTGCAATGGGTGTCCAACCCGCGGTCGAGCGCCATGGAATCGGACCCTCTTTCTCGAACGCATCGTTTGGAACCGAATCGTCATCAACCATTACCGCAGCGCTCATAGGACCAACCGAATGCTCTCTCTCAGTAAGCTATGTACCGCCGGTCGGGGGTGCAGCGCCAATTGGTGGCGAAGTTGACCCAGAATTGCCCGCTGGCTCGCTCGGAGGTGTCGCCGTTGGAGTGTTGCCTGGCGAACCGCTGGGGGTGGGGCTGCTGCCTGATCCCGCTGGGTTATTACCTGCGTTTCTGCGCTCAATCGCTTCGAGTCGAGTTCTTGCCGCAGAAGCCCGTGAGCCACCTGGGTTCACCTCAAGATACTGACGATAGGCTGTTGTAGCACCTTCGGTGTTTCCCATTCGCTCGTACGCTTGGCCCAAACCAAAGTGTGCGTCGCTGTACCGAGAGTTGATTGAAAGCGCTCTTCGAAACAGAAGCACTGCCGCGCGCTCATCTCCCGACGAGACTTCGACCGAGGCGAGTCCGCTGATCGCTTCACAACCATCTCCACGAAGCTGAAGCGCTGCCATAAACGCACTCCGTGCGGGCTCCATGCGTCCTCGCCCTCGCTGCCGCTCGCCCTCTTCGACGAGAGAGTCATAACTGCGGCCTGCGTATCCGCCAGAATTACCGCCGGTAGAAGTGCCACTGTTGCCTGTCGACGGGGGCGTAGGTGTCTGAGTGCCCGTGTTGGTGTTGGTGTTGGTGTTGGTGTTGGTGT
>JANNCG010000134.1:0-2139 GCA_031386385.1 Myxococcales bacterium | reverse complement strand
GTCAACACCGGACTTGGAATCACCGTCGATGGCAACAATCACGTTTGGGTCGCTGGTGCAGACGTTGCGTATGATTGGGACGCAGACTCGTTTAGGGCGAGTGCAGACATCAACGCGATGGATATTCACCGGCACAACTTTGCAGCAGTCCCAGGCTTTGACGGCGTGAGCGCAATTGGCGCGGATCGCCGTGGCCGAATTTGGATGGCCACTTCAAGCCCCGGACCGCTGGTCAAGTATGACCCCATGACCAATACGGCCAATGGATTCGCAGGTCCAAATCGAGTGCACACCGACTCAGACTTCACCGGCTCGGTGCGTCGCTTGGCCATCGCGACTGGCTCGTATTCGGACGTGTTTGACACCGGGTGCGCTGACCCGACCTTTCGCAGTTTTGAGTACTCAGTATCAACGCCACCAGGTACGTCACTGGTGTTTAGTCTGCGAGTGGCGAACGACATGACGGGTCTCGGAGCCGCTGTGGTTGTTCCTCTTGGTGCGGCGCCACGTGGCATGTCGCCGGTGGATGTGACCGCACGTTTGATCGCAGCGCGAAGCTCTACGGGACGGTACGCACGAATCACCGTTAACTTCAATCCAACACACAACCCTATGCAGACTCCCGTGCTTCAAAGCATCGCGCTGTCTTGGGAGTGCTGGGGGCCTGGCTGAACTCAAATACACTTTGTTTATAGGTAATATCAGTTTAATAGAGTGGTGATGTATACTTAGTTCAGGCTCTCGCACCGAAGTCTCGCAACTCATGAAGTTTTCAACTCCGTCCGTCTTTTCGAAGACTCAATTTGGCTACTGCCTCTCACCACTGACGACGCTTTTGCTCGCCGGATGTGCGGCAGAATTGCCGAATGGCGACAGCGGAGTGACGGACGAAACGGGTATTGCGGAAGGTGATACCGCTGTTGTCGTTGCTGACACTAGCGTTTTGCGGGTCGATAGCTTTGTGCCGCGGGCGGATGTTCATGTGGTTGGGCGATGCCAAAACAACGCTCAATGCGATGACGGTGTTGGCTGCACGATCGATGAATGCAATCCTGCGACCGCGCTGTGCATTCACCGTGCTGACCGAAACCGATGCGACTGTGACCCCTGCTGTCACACCGATCGGATTGGTGGAATGGGTGGACGCATGTTTAGCGAATCGGGCCGTAGGGGAGTGGACTATGATGCGCCATCTGGTGGGCTCATTGTGCGGGCAAACCCACGGGAATCGGATTATTTGTGGATTCCAAACACGGGAGAAAGCACGGTCTCGAAGTGGGACGCGGTACGTGAGCGTGAAGTCGCGCGGTACCGTGTGGGTCTCGCTGCGGGTGAGTGCCGAGGTCGCTGTTGTTATGAAAACGGCTGCAACCAAGTGTCGCGTGTGGTGGTCGATGGAATGGGCAACGCGTACGCCGCGAGCCCGGCGTTTAACATGCAGGGCTCTGTCTCTAAGATGGCCGCCGAGCGTGTGGACTGCGTAGACCGCAACATGAACGGGGTGATCGAGACGAGCACTGGGCCGATGGATGTGTTGGCTTACGGAGCTGATGAGTGTGTCAACTGGACGGCAAATGTGGGGATGCCTAATGCAGTCCTGAGCTCGCTCACGATTGATCGCGGAGATGAACTGTTTCCCGAAGGTTATGCGTGGGCAGGTGGGTGTCGCAACCCTGGTGCTATCGACGGAAATGCTGGTATTTTTCAGCTCAATCCGCGCACGGGGGCGACCATTCGTCACGTGGATTTTCCTGCGTGTGCGTATGGGGCGGTGGTCACCATGGACGGTACGATTTGGCAGCACACACTCGGTGCAGGCATCACGTCAGTGGATCCCGTCACGGGTCGCTCGGGTCCGTTGCTCATGTCCGGAGACGGAGCCCCAGAGGGCGGCGGAGGATCGTACGGAGTGGCAGCAGACGGCAGCGGACGCGTGTGGGTCTCGCGCCCCGGACAAGACGCGTTTGGTTATGACCCACGGTTGCGGCAGTGGACGCACGCAAACCTCACGGCGATGGACGGCGCGGGTGTCAACACCGGACTTGGAATCACCGTCGATGGCAACAATCACGTTTGGGTCGCTGGTGCAGACGTTGCGTATGATTGGGACGCAGACTCGTTTAGGGCGAGTGCAGACAT
>JANNCG010000066.1:0-1900 GCA_031386385.1 Myxococcales bacterium | reverse complement strand
CACAACACTGACCAACCTCGGCGGCGGATCGGACTACGACTCGTACCTGGTGCGACTGCTTCGTCCCTAAAATACTCGTTGTGTGTTATGCCCCAAGGCAGACAGATCTATGCGCTCCAACCGCAACCACACTGAAACCTCCCCAAAGCCCTCTACGAAAGACGAGCGCCTCCCGTGCTGTCTAGCCGAAAAATCCCGCTGCGGGACAGATTTTGCGCTCTTGCGCGCGTGGGCTTGCCGCAGCACCGGACGAGGAGTTCGATTGCTTATCGCCGAGGGTGAAGCGCGAGGACGGCACCCATTTTATGCACAGCCAGTGGGCTACGATGGACGCACTTTCTTTGTCGCCGTCGATCACGGCTGCGACACCGAAAAATTATTGCACGAAGTGTGTCACTTTTTGGTCGCCCCCAAAGAGCGCCGCAAGCGCGAAAACTATGGGCTTGGCCCTGGTGAGATTGTTGTAGATCCCGCCACGAGTGACAACGAAGAGGTGACAGTGATGTTGCTTGAGCAGCGGCTCGCTCCTCACTTTCGCTTAGATTCCAACAAAATCGCTCGTCCGGACTACAACACCCACGACCGGCGCAACATTGACTGGGACCAGTGCGCGAGTCGCGCGGATGAATTGTTCAAATCGGCTCTTGCGACGATTTCAACACCGTAAGTACACTCTTCAGTTGGAGTGCACCAGTGACCCCTTCTAAAAACTATTTGCGTTTGCTTACAACTGCGACCTTTTTGGCAGCGTTTAATAGCGCTTGCGAGGCCGAGCCTGGGCCCGGAGATGTCGTCCGCAATGACGCCACGACATCGATGGATACGTTTGACCCAACGGATGTGCCTGGTGGAGATACGGGGATCGCTCGATGCGCACCCGGTATTGACCAAGATGGTGACGGATTGGACAACGCCACCGAGTGTATGCTCGGGAGTAATCCGACGGTCGCGGATACGGACATGGACGGGATTCCGGATGGGGCCGAGGCAAGGTATGGTCGGATTTGTGTGTCCGATGATCCGATGCGCCAAAGACGGTGTATGGCCTCTGGCGGACCCGATGGTGGACGACCGGACGCAAGCAGCGACAGTGGCGTAGCCGACGCTGGGTACTGTGGCCCACCGCTGTGCTCGATGGACACCGATTGCATCATGGGAGAGCGCTGTCGCGGGCTCAATCCCGCGTCGAATGACTCGGACATGGACGGAGTTTTGGATCGAGACGAAGACATCAACGGCGATGGGTTTATCGATATCGCGATGGGCGAGACCGACCCGCGACTCGCGGACACCGACGGAGATGGCCGACCGGACAACATGTCTGGCGTTGAGATCTGCAGGCCTATGGGGCTCGCGACCGTGACGGTTGTACGCACGCCGATGGTTCCGATGCAGGTCGGTCACGATCTGGCGTTTGGGATGGCGCGCACGGTTCCAGGGATGATGACTCAGGGCGCGGTCTTGCTCGATGACATGGCTACGCAAGTCGCGGGTCTTGTGGTTGGGCTTCCCGCCCGTGGAGATGTTCGCGCTGAATCGGCCAACGCTGAGAGTCTGATCACGACGGGTCTTGGCGCCGGGACGACCGCCGTTCTTGTGGGTCGCGCGCTCACTACGCACGAGATGAACCCTGCGGTCCAGAGCACCTACCGTGTTGCACGTGCGACCTCTGCGTCGGCCCTTCGCGATGCGCTTGTTCGACCCTTGGCTGGAGTCCCAGCGCCTGCCGGCCCAGCCTTTGGCGACTCAATGGAGTTTATCGTTGAGGTCACCACCGTCTTGCGCACCATGACTATGACCACAGATGTCATCGTCGCGATCGCACCCCGCTCGCTCGCCGACAACGTGATGAGCTCGACATCCATTCGGATGAACGATTTGACCAACGCGACGGGTGTCA
>JANNCG010000064.1:0-11485 GCA_031386385.1 Myxococcales bacterium | reverse complement strand
TCGGCGATCGCCTGCTCGACCACCACCCCATGCTCATTTTGTACACCTCCGGAACCACAGGCATGCCCAAAGGCGCGGTCCTGAGCGCCCACAATGTGATGAGCAACCTCGATGCCCTCGCGACCGCGTGGGCGTTGAACGAACGCGACACCGTTGTGCATGCGCTTCCACTCTTTCACGTGCATGGGCTGTGTGTGGGGCTCTTCGGGGCGCTCCGTGCGGGTGCTGCGATCCACTGGTTGACCCGGTTTGATCCCCACGTTGTGGCACAGGTCATCGCGGATACCGCTGAGAATTCGCAGGCTGTTTTATACGCGGTTCCGACGATGTACCACCGGCTGGTGGAGCTCGCTGAGCGGGATCTGGGTGTGGCTAAGAGTCTGTCACGTGCGCGACTTTTGGTCTCGGGGTCTGCGCCGCTCTCGACCCGCGAGCATGAGCGAATTTTTCGAGCTACTGGGTTGCAGGTCCGTGAGCGCTACGGGCTTACCGAGACGTTGATCAACACCGCCGTTCGGTCGACGGATCCGCCACGGGTGGGCTGGGTTGGGCCGCCCGTTGAAGGCGTCGAGTTGCAGCTGGTGAACGAGCAGCGAGAGCCGGTGATCCCGAGCGACGGAGAGACGCTTGGCGAGGTGCGTGTTCGAGGTGCGAATGTGTTCATAGGATATCTCAATCGGCCGGACGCAACCGCGGCTGTTCGCGACGAATCAGGCTGGTTTTATACAGGTGATATCGCGGTGCAAAGCCCCGATGGGTGGGTCAAAATTGTGGGCCGTCGTGCGACGGATTTGATCAAGAGCGGTGGGTACAAAATTGGCGCTGGCGAGATTGAGTCGGCGCTTCTTGAGCACCCCGATGTCCAAGAGAGCGCGGTGGTCTCAGTGGAAGATCCTGACCTTGGCGAGAAGATTGTTGCGTTTGTGGTCTTGCGAACAACGCCTGATCCAGAGCACAAAATGCCAACAGAGCCTGAACTTGCAGATTGGGTCGCGTCGACTCTCACGCCACACAAACGACCAAGAAAGGTCGTGTTTGTCGATCAACTGCCGCGCAACGCGATGGGCAAAGTGCTCAAAAATGAGCTAAAGGCGTCGCTCGCGAAGCAAAGCTAACCCACGGATCCCGCGCGCCTATGCAAACACCTTCAACACCCATCGCATCAGCACCGCCATTGCATCGATTTCGGTATCGTGTCCGCTTTCAAGACATAGACGCCGCGGGAATCGTGTTTTTCGCTAGGTTTTTTGAGATTTTTCACGATGCTTACGTCGAGACGCTGCGCGCAAATGGCTGTGACTTGGTGCGTGTTCTGGATGAGAAAATCTGGGCTGCCCCGTTAACAAGAGCGCACGCCGAGTATCGACGTCCGTTGCGATTTGGTGACGAGATCATGGTTGAGGTTGCTGCCGAGCAGAACGAAAAAGGCGTCTCGATGCTGTTTCGCGCTGTGTCGAGCGCAGACGCGACCGTCTTGTTTGCCTCTGGCAAGACCGACCATGCGTTTGTGGATGCGCAGACTTTTAAGCGTGTGGCTGTGCCGACAGAGGTCCTCAAAGCGCTCGGGCTCTGAGACTGGTGCTTTCTGAGAGGGCCGATCTTTCGAGGAATTTTTGTTGTGCTCTCGCGAGGGATTTAGACACACTCGCCGCCCCCGATGACCGCAGATCCTAACGCACTTGAGCTCTACAAAAATCACTCCAGCGAGCTTGAGCAGCTCTTAACCAACGGAACCGCCCCAACATTCGACGAGCTTTTGGGCTGGGAGTTTGATGGGACCAACGTGGGGTTTATGCCGGGGGTGCTCGGGCTTCGAAAGTTTCGCAAGGGGTTTTATCGTGGAAAAAACCTCGCAGATCCCGGTCCAGAGCCGTGCATCCATGGCTACAATATTCCGGTGTACCAAGACGGTGTGGACAAACCTCATCGTGCAAAGCCGAGCGATGAGAGTCCGAAGCGGTTCGGATTTTATCGGGTCCATTCTGGCGCTGCGAACAAGAACTTTTGCAAGTACCCCAACGCCCTGCTGCTCGACTATGGGCTTGGAGCAAACGGCTGGGATCCGTCGCGATTTTTGCGGGACTACCTGGTGAAGGTTCATACAGGCTCGGCGGATGTCTTGCTCGGCAAAGCCTATTTGAGCTTGGGAATTATCAAGCCATTCGCGGGCTACTTTCTCTTGCAGCGTCGCCGCCAACATCAGTTTTCACGATGAGTCAGGGCAAAAAATACGACCCCTCTGCGTCGACAGCGACCGCAGAGTCCAAGACTCCGTTTACCTTCGGACGTGCGGCGAGCGAGCTGGTTCAGACGCCGGTTCACATGGCAGACAAGTACTTCTGCTTAGAGTGTCGGACACTGCTGTATTCGAACACTGTGTGCGATGGGGGGCCGAAGCACCGCGTCGTCTCAGTCAATCAACCAGAGGGTGCCGAGCAGCTGCGCAACGAGGTTTGGGGCCCGCCGTCGCTGCGTCGTCGTGCGCGAGAGATCATGAAAGCCGGAGGGACAGGCTTGGCTGCAGACAGCTGCCTTCAGGGTGCGGACTGCGCGGGCTGCGAGGGCATCGGGGACATGGGAGAGGCCGGAGCCATCATTATTGGCCTGATCATCGCTTTTTTTGCAGCGATTTTGATCTGGTGGATCGTCACCAAGATCATCGCGGCGGTGCGAAAACATCGCGCGCGCTTAAAGCCCAAGGGTGCGCTGTTTGCGCCTCCGCGGCCCAAAGGAAGCCCGAAGATCGGCGTGATTCGATCGGCGAAGGGAATCGCAACCCCAAGCTCAGGCAAGAGCGTCGCGGCGTATGCGATACAGTACGTTGCGTCGCGATTTGCCGGCAACGCGATCATGATGCGCGAAGCGTTGACCAATGGGTTTGAGGTCCTCTTGGACAGCGGGCAGCTGTTGCGGGTTGCTGCCGGGCCCGTGCGAATCGAAGATGAGATGGAGGCGGTTGAAAATGCCAGCTACGCAGAGGGACATTTAGCGCAGGCGATTGAGCATGCTGTTCGCGCACCTGAGGGAGATCAAGAGTTTCCGTTGGTGCCGTTTGAGGTGGCTCAGACTGCGGCTGTGCATGTCGGAGATCGGGTAGCGATTTTTGGGACCGTTGAGTTTATCCCCGACGATCGACAAGCCAACTATGACGGGGGCGCCTTTAGAACCGCCACTGCCATCATGGTGACGACCGGAATCCCAATCATTGCCCCCGCCGATCGCGGATAAATCGCTGCACGTTGGCGTTGTGTTCGCTCAGTGTGTTCGCAAACGCTGACCGACCCTCACCTTGCGCGACAAAATAGAGCGCCGCGCTCTGTGCAGGAGACATGGCCGCCTCAATCGCAGCTCGTCCTGGATTGCAAATCGGCCCGGGGGGTAATCCCACATGCTTGTAAGTGTTGTAGGGGTTGTCTTCGTCTTCGAGCATGGATCGCAGGAGTGTGCGAGTGTCGCTGTTGCACGTTCGAAGCGTCGTGATGTGACAACCGTACAATACCGTAGGATCACTCTGAAGTAATCGAGGCGTAAAATCGGCGCGCGTCAAACGATTGTAAAACACCGATGCGACCTTGGGTCGATCTTCTGATCGTCCCGCTTCACGCTCAATCATTGAGGCGAGTGTCAGTACGCCCAAATCGTCTAGGTGCGCGTCGGTGATTCTTTGATCCGCAGTGCGCGTGCGTGTGTGTGCTTCTTGCCAGCGCCGCCGAAAATTGCGCACCATGCGCTCGATCACGACCTCGGGCGATGACTCTAAGTACAAATCATACGTATCCGGAAACAAATACCCCTCACAGCTCGGCGCTGAGATCGACACCCTTGCTAGCAGCTCGTGATCCAGACACGCTGCGCGAAAAGACTCGCGATCTCTCAAGACCCCTTCGCGCGCGAGTTTGTCTGCAATTTCGCTGGTAGTTATCCCCTCTTGAAGCGTCACTCGCCAGAGGCCTCCACCGTTGGCCAGCGCTCGCAACAGCCCTCTTGGAGTGTCGTCGTCGCGTAGCAAAAGTGTCTGTCGCGGGAGGTGCTCGCTGACTCCGGTGAGAGACAGCAGCCAGCTGAACAGCCACGGACGTTGCACCAGACCGTTTCGGTACAGCAACGCTGCGATCGTCGCGCTGGACGCGCTAGCTGGCAGCACCACTCGTCGCTGTTGATGCCGCCCTGGATTCGGCGTGATCAGCCAAATCGCAGCGTAAACGAGAGGGGTCGCAACAAGGCCTACACCAAGGAGCCATTTCATCCAGCGTCCTGAGCCTTTTGCGCCCGTTGCGCTCGCTGCGCGCTTTGAGCTCTTTGCAGTCTTTGCGCTCTCAGGTGCTTGAGGGGTTACTCGTTGTCGAGGGAGTCGTCTTGGTGGCTTGGCTTTGGACACAAAAGACCTTTCGCGGCGAGGTACGTCTCAAGCAAGATGGTTGCGGCTCGTGCATCAATTCCGCGTCGATCGGTCACCGCTCCGCTCTGCTTGCGCTCAGTGTGTGCCTGTGCCGAGGTCAGTCGCTCGTCTTGAAACGCGACCGTGAGCTTGGTGAGAGCCGCGAGGGACTGAGCAAATTTGCGCACATTTCGAGCAGGACCGCCCTCCTTGCCGTCCATACGAAGGGGGAGTCCGACCACCAGCGAGGTGGCGCCCTCTTTGATGGCTCGGTCGGCGATGAGCTTTACGGCGGTGGTCGGCGTGACATCCACGGTATCAAGCGCCCGCGCGCCAAACTCTGGATCGTCAAAGAGCGCTAGACCGATGCGCGCTTCTCCGTAGTCAATTCCGAGAATTTTCACCGTTTTAGTTTTCACCGTTTTAGTTTTCACGCCGTCGCGATGAGCAGTTAGCAAACTGTGCCTGGAAGCGCAAACTCAAGCTCGCCTGACGCGTGCAACATGACCTCGTCGCCCAGCGCGAACGCCTGTGCTCTGCGTGAATGTCCGAACGGTCCGTTTGCATACACAGGCACCCCAAGTGTACCGAGTCGCTCGCGGAGGACATCCTGAACACAGACTCCATCGGGGCCCGGGTCGCATTGACTCCAATCGCCAAGGACAATGGCTCGCACTTTGGAGAGCGTTTTTGAAGCTCGTAGTTGAGTGAGCATTCGGTCTACGCGGTAGGGGCGCTCGCCAACGTCTTCGAGAAAGAGAATGGCTCCGTCGAGCGCGTACTGATCGGGTGTGGCGAGCAGTGAGGTAAGCATGGCGAGGTTGCTTCCGGCGGCGTAGCCACGAGCATCGCCAGCCACGAGCGCAACGAGGTCTTGCATGGGCCGCGATCTGCCGGCAAGACTGTCTAGAATAGACTGCAAATCGTCTATCAAAACGCCATCCTCGGTGCCCATTCGAGCGACCATTGCGCCGTGGATGCTGCGGACGCCCACTCGGTGCCAGAGCGAGTGAAGCGCCGTGACGTCAGAGAACCCAACGATGGGCTTTGGGTTGCGTCGAAGGGCTTGCTCGATGCGGTCTCGCGCGACCTCTAACACGCGAGTGATTCCATACCCACCGCGGGCACAAAAGATGGCCTTCACCGATGGATCTTCGAGCGCGTCGATGAGCGATCGAGCGCGGGCCTCATCGCCTCCCGCGAGATAACCCATGCGTCCAAAGGCTCGAGGATCAACCAACACATCAAAGTGCTCGTGAAGTCGCTCGGCACCGCGTGAGATCGCCGCGGCGTCGCTGGAGCCGGACAAACTTAGCACCGCCACCCGTTGGTCCTTGCCAGCGAAAACACAGAGAGAATGGTCGTTCATAGAGTTGCTAGCGGCGGCGAATTTTGTGAATTGAGGGGCTTTATTACCACCCAAAACGTAGTATTGGATTGTAGAAAATACCTATGAAAACCAAGCAAAAACTACCCGTCACTTTTCCTGCCCTCGCCATGTTCAGCATGTTGAGCGGCATTTCGCTCAACAGCTGCATGGTGGGCAATCCCATCGCGCCGAACTGCGCCGGAGATTTTGGCACTGCGGATGCGGCGCTCAAGCTCAGGGCTTTTCTCGACGCAACCAATAGTTTTTCTGCCACCGCGATGGCCCTCGATTCTACCCTACTCACAGAGTGCACCGCCATCGCGACGGACCTGGGGGCTCCACCCGCCAGCCTGATGGCCACTGCGTCGATGACTGCAACGGAGGTGGCGTGTACTGAAGCGGCTTCACGGATTCGGACGAGCATGCGCGCCATTCGAGCCACAATGGGTGTCGCGGTGATTCTTGAGGTTGTCCCCGCAGTGTGTCGCGTCAACGTGGATGCGTACAGTCAGTGTGCCGCGCGCTGTGATGTTCGATACCAGCCTGCGATGAGCACCGTGATGTGTGCCGGCGGTGAGCTGCGCGGAGGATGTACCGGGATGTGCACCGGAAGCTGCGCGGTTGCCGCCAGCGCGATGTGCACCGGAAGCTGTGAGGGCACGTGCTCTGGAAGCTGCATGGGTTCGTGCCAAGGCGTGTGCGAAGGGATGTGTGGGACCCGCGATGCTCAAGGCTCTTGCATGGGCACTTGTATGGGTACTTGCCGCGGTACTTGCAGCGCAAATTGCACTGGTTCGTGTATGGGATCGTGTGTCGCCAACGCCAGCGCGACGTGCATGGGTGAGTGTCGCGGCAGCTGTAGCGTCGCGTTTACTGAACCTCGGTGCACGGGTCGCGTGATCCCTCCGATGGTCGACGCGGATTGTCGCGCGAGTTGTGATACGCGATTCAACGCAACGGCAGAGTGCTCTCCGGCCCAGATCAGCGTGCGGACGACTGGCAATCTGGGCATGCTTCAGGCACAGGCAACCACACTGTTTGCGACCCTTCAAGCTCACTACCCTGGCGTGTTGACACTCTCAGAGAAGCTGCAACGTTTGGTGACCGCAGGGGTTGCCACGGTTGAATCAGCGCAGCGAGTGCCTGGTGCTGTGACAACGCTTGGTGTCGCTGCAGGCGTTTGCGCAACGCAGGCCGCTTCGCAGATTCAGGTAGCGGCGCCTAAGGTTCAGGTCAGCGTGCAAGTGTCGCTCTCAGTCAGTGCAGCGGTGAACGGTCAGTAGTTCGGAGTCTGAGTGACGGTGGGGGGAAGGCCTCGGCTCGTCGAGATTCACATGCAGCGACCCATGCTGCAGTTTTGCATCATGGTGCAACATGTGACTGTCATGCTCCCACATGCTGTCCCGGCTCCTGAGCAAGTACACATCCCACCTGAGCAGGATGCCATCCCGGTACAGCGGACTCCGCAGCGCCCACAATTGGTGTCGGCCGAAAGGTCTACTTCGCAGCCGTTCATGGCCATCCCGTCGCAATCTGCCCATCCCGGATCACATGCAATTCTGCAGGTAGATGCGACGCACGTCGCGGTCGAATGGGCTCTGGCGGGACACACCGTCCCGCAACGACCGCAGTTGAGCGGGGACGTGGCGAGATTGATCTCGCAGCCGGTGCCCGCGTTGTTGTCACAGTCGCCGAAGCCCGCGTTACACGAAGTTCGGCACGTCGATCCTACACAAATGGGTGCTGAGTTGGGTGCACCCGGGCAGTTGGTCATGCAGTTGCCGCAGTGCGTCGGGTCCATCGTGGTGTCAGCTTCGCAGCCGTTGCGAGCGTTGCCGTCACAGTCCGAACGGCCCACCAAGCATCCAGAATAACCACAGACTCCAGCGACACAATTCGCACTCATCACGTTTGCTGGTGAGCAGAGCATCCCACAGCCACCGCAGTGGTTTGTCGACGTTTGGATGTTGGTCTCGCAGCCGTTGGCGTCGTTGTTATCGCAGTTGCCGAAGGATGGACTGCACGCCCCAGTGAAACCGCAGACCCCCATGCTGCAAGACGCCGCAGCGTTTGCCGCCATGCATCGGGTCGCGCAGTTGCCACAATTTGCGACGTTGTTTAGGTCCGCTTCGCATCCATTGGCAGCGAGTCGATCACAGTCACCAAATCCTCTGTTGCACTGGTTGATCACACACGTCTCGCTGCGACAGTTGGCGCTCGCGTTAGCAAGCCCACAGCGACGACCGCACGCCCCGCAGTTGTTTGCGTCCGCGACGACGTTGAGCTCGCAGCCGTTTGCAAGAACACGGTCGCAATCTCGAAACCCCGGTGCGCAACCCGCAATTTGACAAACTCCAGCGACGCATGCTCCCACCGCGTTTGCAAAGGCACAGCGATTGTTGCACCCACCGCAGTGGTTCGGGTCGGACAACGTGTTAATACAACCTGCGATTCCCGGGCACTCGGTTGTGGTCCCAGGGCACACCAGCGCGCACGTTCGCGTCATCGGAATACAGTTGGGAGTTGGAGCCGCGCAGGGCATCCGACATCCCATACAATCTGTATTGGTCCCGAGCTGTGTCTCGCAGCCATTGGCTGCAATCCTGTCGCAGTCGGCAAAGCCATCGACGCAGCTCGCGATCGTACAACTCCCTGCGGTACACTGCGAATTGGCATGATCAAGCGAGCATGCGGCGCCGCATGCTCCGCAGTGGGCTTGGTTGCTCATGGGGTCGACACAGTCAGCCCCACAACGAATCTGTCCCGCGGGGCACCCATTGCCACACATCCCCGTCGCGCCGTTGCAGTCCGGTGTTGGGGCGGTGCACTCGTGGCCACAGCTACCGCAGTTAAGACTGCTGGTCAGAGCCGTCTCGCAGCCGTCGTCTGTGCGCATGTTACAATTGCCAAATCCACGATCACAGGCACCCTGTGCACACTGTCCCGCAACACACGTTGCGACCGCGTTTGTATACGTGCAGCGTCGATCGCAGCTACCACAGTGTGTGGGGTCCGTTTGAAAAGCGCGGCATCCGCCTGCGCAAAACGTGGTCCCTTCGGGACACGCGGTCACGTCAATGCTCGTTGCGTCGCTCCCAGCGCTGTCGCGGGGATTGGCGTGTGGGAGCACACAGCCCATCCACATCGCCATCCCAAACAAAACCAAGCTGCCAGTGCGCGCGGGTGTAGACAATAAGCTGCTTGGCTTCGCGCGGTCGGGAGATGGAGGGACTTTGTGGGCCATGAGTGGAGTGCACTCAGAGAGTACTCTGAAAGCAGAGTTTCGCAGGCTGAAAAAACTGCAATGCACCCATGAGTCCGAACGCGAGTTTCTCTGCGAATGTGGTACATCCCATGCTTGTGATGAGCAGAATTTTTGCTGTTGTTATGCGGATGACCTCGTTCAGTGGGTTGGCGCTCGCTGCGTGTCAAACGCCAGAGCCAAGCCCGGTGGTACCGCCCATCCGTCCCCAAGCGGTTCGGCCTTCTGCGGTCACGGGCACACCGACGCAAGCTCCCCCCAGTGCACCATCGCCCGCACCCGTGGGACGAGTCGAGTTTGTCGAGGTGCTTACTGGGGACCCATCCCCGGCGATTCCACGTGCGAATATCTTGGCAATTCATGGATATGGCGACACACCTGAGAACTTTGTCAGCTGGTTGCGAACCCTTCACGTGAACGCGCGGATTTGGGCCGCACGCGGTCTTGAGCCTGCGGGTTCGGGGCGTGGATGGTTTGAGCGGAGCAACGGAGATTTTAACGCCATGGCCTCTGCGATGAAGGTCGCTGCGCAAAACCTAGAGCGTGCATTTCGTGGTCAAATTCGACGTGACAACTCGTGTGGCGCTCCGCTCATTGTTGGATTTTCTCAGGGTGCGATGATGGCCAACGTCATGGCCGCGAGCAACGGAAACATGTACAACACCGTGATCTCGATAGGTGGCTTGTTGCCGCCAGCGCTTACACCATCTAGCGATCTCCACGGCGCCGTGCAGATACACAGTTTTCACGGGACTGCTGACACCACGGTCCCTTTTGCTGACGGTGAGCGTACGCTCAACGCGTTTCGCACCGCAGGGTTTACCGCTCAGATGCACGCGCTTGACGGCGTGGGTCACACAATCCCGCCGCAAGCTCAGTCCGAGATTCGCACGATCCTTGAGCGCGCGATCAGCGCTCTTCCGTGTCCAGCTACGCGCGATCAATAAGCGATCGTTCTGCGTACAGACCGGCAGCTGTCTACGCATCTTCAGGTGTTCGTCCGCTCACATGCCCGACAAAGAACGGACCCATCTGCGCAATGTACTCTCGCGTTTGCTTGGTTTTTCGCATGGTCTGTACGCAGTGCGACAGGGGGTGCAGATCTTTGCCGACCAGCCCAATCACAAACTCGTTGTCGTTGTGATCGATCCCGTGGCACGCGAGCCGCACGTCGTGCGCGAGACCTTGTTGACCATAGGCCATCCCAATCGCGGCATGTTCGCGCAGAATCCCGCCCTGCTCTTGGGGCTCAAGCGCGGCAAACGCACCATTTCGGCGAAGAGGATACCAAACTGCCCACGAGCACTCTGGATCGGTCACCACACGCCGTGGCCGCGCCAGAAGTGAGTCTTCGAGCTTGGGCTCGTGTCCCAACGAGTACGTGCGTCCAAGCATCGTATACTCAGGGACGAGCTCTAGTCGATCGAGCCGCATGTGATCAAAGATGGGGCGCAGCTTGCGGACAAAATGCGCGGGATCTTCGCTCCACGTCAAAAGACCAATGCCACGGGGATCATTGACGTTATCGTAGACAACTGCGCCGATTCGAGCCGCGGTTAGCTGGGCGATCAGCTCGTGTGCGAGCCAGTGTGGCTTCTCACCCAAGCCCGCTCGAAACACCAACAACTGCATGAACAGACGACGATCAAGAATCTGCTGTTCGCCGTCGTGTTTGCCGCCCTTTTCGCGGGGATCAATGACTGGGAGACCTGGCATTGTCGCCGCTGGTCCCGAGTGCGGTGAGACGACGGGCTTCTCTTCGGTGCTCATAGCCCAATGACATAACACGGGATTGAGCGTTTGTACTTGACGAGATGGGGCATATTATCGCCCCATTCGATCCGCAATGAAGATCGATAACGGTATGAAGTCTGTTCACCCACCACGCGCTCACAACTCGATTCGGTTCGCGCTCGCTTCTCTTGGTCTCGCCGTTGCTGCGTTGAGCGGCGAGGGCTTTGCGAGCGGACTTGAGGTGCCTGAGTCAGGCGCGATTGGCTTGGGTCGCGGTGGCGCGATCGTCGCCCGACCGACGGACCCATCATCGATGATGTACAACCCTGCGGGGATTGTCGCGTTGCCGGGTTTTCAAGTCACACTTGGCGCGAATTTTGGCTTTTTCTCGCAGTGCTTCTCGCGCCGAGGCAACTATACCAGCAGCAACGACGTCTCGATTTCAACCGCCGGAACACGCTTCGAGAACAGCCACTACGCAGACGGTGTCAACGGCCCCACGCCCTACCCGACGGTGTGCAACAACCCTTCCCTTGGCTTGGCGCCAAACCTGCTGATGACCTACCGTATTCTCCCGCAGTTCGCGATAGGGATCGGGGTTTATACCCCTCACACTGTCGGTCGTGATGGGACCTACTCGGATGAGGTGATGACGATCAACGGACTTGCGCCGTCTCCTGCGCGCAACCTGCTCTATCAAAAATCACTGATTTTGCTCTACCCAACCATCACTGTCGCGGTC
>JANNCG010000058.1:0-9677 GCA_031386385.1 Myxococcales bacterium | reverse complement strand
GTCGTCGAGCGCCGCGAGTGCCTTCGTGTGTTGGTTTTTTCGCTGAAAATACTCGCCCTTCGCGAGCATCGTACAGCCAATCTTGTACCCCAACTCAAGCGCACGATCCAAATCGATGATCGCCGCGTCGTCACGGTGCAGTGCGAGCAACGCCTCGCCTCGGTCGCTAAAAGATTTTCCAAGCGTTGGCATGAGCTTGAGCGCTTCGGTGTAGCAATCCACCGCATCCGAAAGCTTGTTGAGAAAGTGAAAGCACACCCCTCGATGCTCCCAATATCCAGCGATCATCTCAGGGCTTCGTGAATCGATCGCTATAGTGCTCTCAACGGTTATAGCTTTTAAGTAGTATTCTGCAGCGGATTCATACCGTCGAGCGTTGAAAAGACAAGTCGCGATGCTCGCGAAGACATCTATGGGGCACTCGATGGCGTCTAGCTCTAGAGCCTTAACAAAGTCAGCTGCAGCCTCGGCGTACCGAAGGACCAGCTGCCGCAGATGGCCGCGCTGCAGATACGCCCGTGCGTTTTTCGGGAGAAGCTCAATCGCCTGATCCACAGTCGCGATGGCGGCGAGGTTTTTGCTTTGCTGCAGCTCAAGCTCTGCGCGCTCAAGCAGGATCTGACTCCGGTCACGGCCGGCGCTTGGGCCGTCAAAATTCGCCGCAATCGCAGCATCATAGTCAGTCTGGCTCTCTGGCAGTCGGCCGGCAAATCTTTTCGCCTTTGCGCGCGCGGCGAAAAACTGGTGCGAGGTTGCTTTGTCAGCCACGCTGTCGAGTACGGTGACGGCGTCGTAGCTGAGCCCCGAAAGGGTCTGCGCCGTCGCGAGCCGAATCGCAAGCTCGACGGACGGCTCTGCGGCGAACCACGGCTTCAATGCGGCGGCGCATTGTCCGGGGTCGGCCATGGTCTCTTGGAGTCTTGCCCACCAGTCGCGCCCCGCGAACTCTGGATTTGAGCTAAGATTGAGGTTTGCAGCGTAGGGGGCAAGGATTTGACCTGCTTCGACGAATTTATTTTGAGCGCCCAAGCTAAGAGCTCTCATCGCCGCCAGGACGGATACAGGGACATTTTGAGCTTCAAGCTTGGCGAAGGTGTCGTCGCGTGCGGCTTGTCCGACAAACATAGCTTGCAAGGCCATGACGATGTAGGCCTCTGTCGCCGAAGGATTGAGCTCAGTGAGCCTCGCAAGCGCTTCCTTTGCCAGCTCGCCCTGGCACTCCCAGCGCCCGCCGAGAATGAGCGCCGAGACCCAGAGGGTAGAGGGGCTATTGGGATCAAGCGCGAACGCGATGGACGCGTTTTGTGCCGCCGGAGGGTAACCTAGTCGCCGTCGCCAGTGCGTTGCGACGGACAGGTAGCTCACCTCCGATCCGTCGAGCAACGAGACGGACGGCCCAGCAAGGGGACCAAAGCGTCCGTAGTCAGTTAGCAGAGCGAAGAGTGAAGCGATGGATAGTTCTGAGCGCACAGCGGGTTGTTGGTTGATGGTAAGACGATGATCAAGAAGATGACAGACACAACGCGATCTGAACCGATTCTATGCGCGGTCGCACAAATGACTGCGAAGAATGATCTCTTGGCGAACCTTGCAAAGGCCAGTGAGCTGGTTGAGCTGGCGGCGCGCCGTGGCGCTCGGCTTGTCGGGCTCCCAGAGAATTTGTCCTTTATGGGCCCAGAGGCAGAAAAGAGGGCGACCGCTGAGGCGATCTCGCTTGGCAAGGTAGACGACCAGAGTGGCGTCGTCTTGCGATGGGCAGCGGAGACCGCGCGAAGGCTCAGAGTCTGGCTCATCTTGGGCGGAGTCACCGAAAAAAGTTCGGATCCCGCGAAGGTCTTCAACTGCTGTGTGGTGCTCAACAGCGAAGGAGACGTTGTCGCGAAATACCGCAAGATTCACCTGTTTGATGTCGACCTCGCAGATGGGACCAAGCTGCAAGAGTCCGCCGTGGTTCTGCCCGGCGATGTGGCGGTGGTGTGCGACAGTCCGGTGGGGCGGTTAGGGTTGTCGATCTGCTACGACGTGCGATTTCCAGAGCTCTATCGGCAGCTGATTGGCATGGGGGCCGAGGTGCTCACTGTGCCCGCGGCGTTTACGGTAACTACTGGAAGAGACCATTGGCACGTGCTGCTTCGCGCGCGGGCCATCGAGTCCCAAGCGTACGTTTTAGCTCCGGCCCAATGGGGGGCTCACGGGCAGGGCCGGACAACCTACGGGCATGCGATGATCGTTGATCCCTGGGGAACGATCATCGCGGAGTGTCCCGACGGTGAAGGCATCGCGATGGCAGAAATCGACCCCGCGCGTACACGCAGCGTGCGCACGCAACTGCCGGCCCTGACCCACCGACGGCTGTAACGGACTCCCTCAGTTCATCACGACAGCGAGACGTGCGCCGGGCTCAAAGCAACGGAGGTGACCGCTCTCTTCGCCCACGAAGAGCGTGCAGTCTTCGTCAACACGAAGCCAATCCGGCACGAGCTCACAGACGGCCATATCGGCGATCGAGGTGCCGTCCGCAGGGCGCAGGGCTCCGAGGGACGTTTGTGGTACAAAAAGCACACCGGCACGCAGTTGCACATCAAGTCTGCGTGGGATGTCGGTCTCTCGTGGAGTGCCCAACACCCGCGACCAGCGGATGGTCCCAGTTTGCGAGTCCACGGCGCACACTCGGCCCGAGGGAAGGTTTGCTACGAACAAATTGCTGTACGTCATCAGCGATGCGCTGCGACCTCGAAGCGGGCTGTTTCCGAGCGGAACGGAAAACAGGACACTTCCATCGGTGGCCCGAAGGCCGACCAAGCGTGGACCTTCGGGGCTCATTGTCACGCACGCTACAGACGTCTCGGTCGCGACGGCCACGCTCACTGCGGGACCATCAAAAGCGTGAATCCATCGCGTTTTTCCTGAGAAAGCGTCGATCGCAAAGAGCTGCGCCCGCCCACGGCCTGGAGCACCGCCGATCGCATACACCTTGTCCCCCTGTGACGTCGGGGTCAGCGCAAATGGTGTCTCAGCCACGACGCGCCATACGACTTCGCCAGTTCCAACGTCGACCGCTGTGAGAGCGGAGTCACCAGAGCTGGTGATCAGGAGCCGTCCAACCCGACGGAAGCGAAAGTTGTTTCCGTTGCGGGCAGCGAAGCGCCAACGGGCTTCGCCAGTGTGCAGATCAAGCGCCACGAGACGGCGTTCACCTTCGGCGATGACAACCACCCTCGGGAGACCCCGAATTGAGACCGCAAGTGCGTGGGGTGATCCGCCAATTCGGGGTGCAATTTTGCTGCTCCACCGAAGCTCGCCGTCGCGCGTATCGCGCAGCTCTGCTTCGCCGCGAGGGTTGAGTCGGAGGATTCCGTCGCCGATGACAGTTGTAGCGGCACGAGGCAAAGCGTGGCTCCACAAAAGCGATCCTGTGCGTCGATCAAGTGCGGCAAGCTCACGGGCGCCAGGGACGATGACTGAGTCTTCTGTGAGCGAAACACCTGCTAGATCGATCCCTTCAACTTCTGCTCGCCAGCGCTCAAGATAGCGCAGGCGCTGACTGCCTCGGTCACGCGAAGGGTCCGCATCCGAGCGCGAGCCTTCTTCGACGAGGGCGCTTGCTCTAAACAAAGCGGTCTCGCTGTTCAGTTTTTCTTCACCGCGTCCGAGGTCTTTTGCGACCCTTCGAAGCATGCGTGCGTCGCTGCGAAGCGAACGAAGCCTGAGGTTTTTTCCACGGGATCGGTTTGAATGGACCAAGGCCTTGCACAAGCTCAGCGCTGCATCGGCGAGCGGAATCGCGAGCATGCGTGGGTCCAGATTAGCTGCCGTGACTGCAGAACCGTTGGTGCCTGTGAGCGTGAGCGACAACTGCCCTTCTTGGCTTAATCGCAACGCAATCTGAGACCGTCCCGCGTTGGTTCGCGCGTGCATCGCTTTGCGGGCCGCAAACGAGTCGATCATCGGCTTGCTTAGCGCGACCAAACGCTCGAGCTGCAAAAAGAGAAAGCCCGTCGGTAGCTGCGCACGCATCCCGCGTACGTTGAAGGCGATCGCCCCGCCGAAGAGCAGCGAATGCAAATCTGCATGCGGACCTCGTCCGGGCTGTTCATCCATTTCGCCTGGTAGTTCTGCGGAAAAACTGATCTTCACTGGCTGCTCGTCGGCGCTCTCCCACGCGACCGAGTGGCTGTTGGCTCGGACCGCCGATGCGTTTGGAGAGTTCAACGAGCGCTCAAAGTGCGAAAACAGAGACCCAAGCTCTGTCGACATACGGGGCTCAAGCTGAGGCAATATCTCATCCAGGGCGATGCGACACTGCTTTTGAAGAGCCGATGCCTCAATAGGGACATTAAGCCAAAGGACCTCTGGGAGAGCTCCGCTTTTGTAGACGGAAAGTAAAATCGTCGAGCCTTCGGCGCACAGACAGAGCTCCCAAGGACCGCCGTCGAGTTGGATGAACGCTTTCGCTTGCCGGCCGTCAAGAATGGCCGCAGCACCTGCGAAGAGATCCCGCAAAACGCAGCTGGCCTCTTCGGTCTCGCGCGCAGCGTGAATGGTCTCGTCGCCTAGGGTAAAAATGATCGAGCGGTGCGTGTCGTTTCTATCGGACTCCAGTGACTGAAGAGCAGAATGATTGGTGCGGGACGCTGTGAGGCGACGAACGCACGGGACAGATTGTACGATGATCTCGAAAGACGCCATTGCCGTCGGCTGAACCACGCTCGAAAAGGTGGAAGTAAAACACGCAGGCTAAACGATGAGCCGTTGTGCTGTTGTTGAGCGTTGAACTGAGGCCATCGTAGGCAGCGATTGAAGCCGGTGCGAAGTTTTTGGCAAGATGCAAGGTCGACCGTTTTTTCGCGTCCTGTCAAAGAGTTGCGCGCCACCAACGATCAATGCCTCGGGTGCTAAGGGCCACCAGTGGCGCCAGCAGAGCGATGAGCGGCAAGTGGTACCGATCGCCTCCAAAGAAGACCAGGTGGGTCGCTAGCAAGATGACGCAAAGGACGGCCGCCGCACGCGGAATCGGGGTAAGCCGCGCTCGGTTCTTCCAAGGCACAAACGCGAGAAGGGCAAATAGCCCATAGACTCGCCAAGGCCCGGTGATCGCTCGCCGCCAAAATCGTTCGTCCCGATCACTCAGCTGCAACGCGTGAGACTCGCGCAAATATCCAAGTGGAAATGCCTCGTAAGAGAGCGTGTGATCAAGCTTCACGCCCCCTAGCTTGATCCAGCGAAATGGCGCAGCGAGGATCGATTGCACCGCGACCGCTCGCCAGCAGCGGTCCCGAGCCGTCTCGCCGACAACGCCCCGACAGCCGTCGTCTGCGGTCAGCTGCAGATATCGGCCGTTTGCCCGAGGCACCGCTCCGATGGCCAAATTCGAGCCGCCGTTGGTGCTCACAAACGCGCACCCATCGATCGCGTGACAGTTTCGCAGCGTCCACGGAAGGACAGGAATTATTGTGCTCATCGCTAGGACCACTGTGAGCCATCCGATGCGTTGGATCGACGGACCTCGACCATAGAGCAACGCAATGGGGGCAAATGGAATCAAGAGCGTGGCCTGCGGGCGCACGTAGGTAGCGAGCGCGAGCACAAAGCCCGCGAGGACCCAAAGCGGAGGGCGTTGGTTGAGCGGCTCTTTGCTGATGAGCCAAAGAAATAGCGCTAAAAAAAAGCCAAACAGCGGCTC
Organism: Myxococcales bacterium; assembly: GCA_031386385.1. Classification (GTDB taxonomy): domain Bacteria; phylum Myxococcota_A; class Polyangia; order Polyangiales; genus JANNCG01. The sequence continues at coordinate 3,994 of JANNCG010000058.1, read as the reverse complement.
GGTCATCGCTGAACTTGCGAACAGCGCGGGTCCCGGAAGAAGCGCGACAACCAAGCCAGTAGTTAGCGCAGCGCGAGGCGAGGAGCAGCGCCAGCACAAGCGGTGGGCGAGCGCGACGGTTGCAGCGGAGATCACCGTTCCGAAGTGGTGCAGGACAAAACGGTGCTCGCCGAATGCACGGTATGCGAGCGACAAAATCGCAGGATATCCAACAGGGTAGTACGCAGTCCGCACCGTGTCGCTGGTGCGCACTTCGTACATGTACGTCACGTACCCCATCCCGCGAGACAGCGCGACCGCAGCGCGCTCATAGAGCACTCCATCCCACGCGGGCTCAGGATGAAGCCACTGCGCAATCATCACTCGCAACACGAACGCGATGAAAAAAATAGCAAGGGTGTGTACCCTTCCTTCGCTTAGAAGGTACTTGCGCAGCCCCATCACAGCGCGGCCTTTGCGTCTGGCTCGTCCAGCTGTTTTGCCTGCTTTTCAGCGATGGAGCCAGCCGCCAGAACACACAACAGAGGCGTGAAAACAAAGTGGTAGCGATCGACACCAAAAAAAACGATGTGCACCGCGATGAAGCTCAGCACCACCGCGATCGTTAGACGCAGCTCAATGGGCATGGGTTTGCGCGGACTCCCCGCCACTGTCACGATGGCGAGACTAAGAATGATCCAGTGGGCCGCAGTCAGTAGCGCAAACATCATCGTTGCCGTATTGCGAAACGCCTGTCCGTGCGTCGCCGCCCGGAGATAAGACACCGGCGATGACTCATAACCCAGCAGGTGAATGACCTTCATGGGTGCGAGCGAGAGCCATCGAATGGGTTGGGTTTTGATGCGCTCAATCGCAAGTCCGCCGAAACACCGATCTTTCTTTACCTCGCCGCGAACCCGAAGGCAGGCCTCACCGATGCGCAGATCGCGGTAGGTTCCGTTAGCGTCGGGGTCCGCACCGATCCATAAGTTGCTGCCCCCATTGAGGCTGACGAGAGCACACCCGTCCAGCTTGCGGCAGTTGCGCGCGGTCCACGGAAGCACGACGCAACAGCAAGAGACGCCCACCAGCACGAGCGTACGTAGATAACCGAGCGCTTGGAGCGAGAGAGTTCGTTTGTTCTGTGGCGTCATCACGACGGCAATGATCGGCGCAATGAGCAGCGCAGGCGGACGCACCAGTCCACCATAACCTAGAAGTAATCCACAGAGAATTGCCCAGCGAAATGCGGTCGCACCGCTGTCAAAATACCGAAGGGCGCAGTCAATTGCCGCCAGCACAATCGCCGCAGAGAGCAGCTCGGTCATGTACGCTGAGCAGTACACGATGGGCCCCGGTGCAAGAGCAAACAAGCCCGCAGCGAGGTGAACTCCAGAGGCTCCCCAACTACGCCTGGCCAAGCGTGAAACGAAGAGCGACACGATCGCCGACGATGCGACATTGAGACCTGCGGCGACGGTTGTAGACGTGCCAAACAACTTATAAAATAGCGCCAGCGTTGCAGGATAACCAACGGGATAAAACGCCGTGGGTTTGTACGGGGGCAGATTGTTCCATGTGTCGACAAACCCCATTCCATGGGCGATTCGCACAGCGGTGCGGTGATAAATTGCGCCGTCCCACTCAGGAATCGCTGGATAAAACCAGAGCCAAACGAAACGGACGAGGACGGTAACACCCATCCAAACGAGCGCGGTGTGCAGCGCACTGAGCGTAGGCTTCTCTGACGATCCTGTGGATCCATGGTTTGGCGCGGCGCTCGTCTGGCCTTCGGTCACGGCAGCTTCTCTTTCGTCGCAAAGCCTGCAAGCAATACACACAATAATGGGACGACCGGCAGCTGATACCGGTCGTCACTGATGAATACGCCATGGGTGACGGCCACGATGGCTACGCTTAGTGCCACAAATCGCAACGCAATCGTTGAGCTGATTTTCGACGGTCCTCGACGTAGGAGTCGAGCGCCGAACACAGCCGCAACGATCAGTCCCCACCAAGAGAGTGTGCACACAGCGCCGAGAACCTGCCAGCCAAACGTCGGACTGCCGTGCATCGCGGTGCGCCAATAGCTCGCGGGGGCCCACTGAATAGCAAAGGTTCGAAAGATTTTTTTCGGGATTTTGGCAGCCCATCGCACCGGGGAGCTGGACATGCGTTGCAAGGCTGTGCGCGAATAGCAGCGATCGCGAGCGACCTCGCCAGCGACTGCTCCGCAATCACTGAGCGTCTCAAGCGCAACAAATCCTCCCGTGGGGTGATCGAGCGTCCCAATGTACAGATTGCTACCGCCGTTGGTAGAGACCAGCGCGCAATGATCGAGCGCCCAGCAGTTGCGGGTCGTCCACGGGACGAGACACAGAAGCGCTGCGCTGACCGATGCCATGATGGCGATCCAGCGTGCGAATCTCCAGCGAAAATGGCTAGTGGGGGCACTGATCGCGGCAAGCGGCGCGAGCAAAATGGACTGTGGTCGAACAAGCGTAGCAAGAGCTGTGATCGCCCCGTAGACTCCATGTTGCAAATAGCCACTGCCATCGGGTCGTGGTGTGAGCGAGACACATAAAAGGGCCGTCATCAGCGTTCCGGTGAGTGTCTCTGTCATGGGTGTGAGCGACCATAAGAGTGTCCCCGGAAGGATCGCGTAGACAGCTCCGGCGAGAAGGGCCGCCCGGTTGCCCGCGAGCTTTTTCGCTGCAAGCGCGACGAGCATCGCCGTTATTACGGCGGCGAAGAGATTCACTAGCGGTGCGGCAACCGTAGGCGAAAATCCAACTCGAATCGCTACGCTGACCAGCGCTGGGTACCCCACGGGATAAAACGCCGTCGGCCGGGTGGATACCTCCCAGTGGGTATATCCAAGTCCCGTGGCGAGGTTTTGTGCCAGCGCGCCATAGATCGCGCCGTCCCACATCAACGTGGGATGCCAGAGGCCCAACATCACCGCGCGAATGGCGAAAGTAAGAGCGGCCGAAATAGCAAGGGGATGTTGCATGATAGTTGCGTCGCTTTGGGTCAGACTCATCCTCGCTCAGAGCGCGTAAATCACTTCACTGGGCTGTGCACTGTTGCATCTACGCCAGACTGGGGGTGGCCAATGAAGAAAAAACTCCCCAGCGCCCAACTTCTCACCCCTCAACGTCGGTTCGCCGTTGTGTTTTATCGTAGGTTTGGTTCACTCCCGCCACGATCATGAGTTTCCGGAGAAAGACTACACCGTTTGCTGTTTCGCTCTTTGCTGTCGCGTGCGCGACGTTGGTTGGGACCAACGCGCATGCTCAGACCATTGGCGAGCGCTTCACCTTCAATGCAGATCTCGGTGTTGGCTTTAGCCAGCCAGACTTCACTCTCAACCCGACCCGTTTTGTGAACGTGTTCTCGGGTGCGGTGAACATTCGACCTGGATTTAACCTAACCGAACACCTAAGCGTGCATCTTTTCGGAGGTCTCTGGACAGCGTTTGGCAACACCGTTCTTGTCCACCCCACCTTCGGGGCAGGCTTCACCCTCGGCGGAACCATCGCGCACCTTGTCCATCCATTCATTGGCCTGGATGCTGGCGGTGCGATCGCGGGCACGGGCCCGAAGGCCTTTTGGCAAGCAGGCGGCGGGTTTGAGTTTATGATCGCACGCAACATTGGGCTCGGGCCTTTTGCGAGATACTCATTTGAGACTCGTACGAACCAAGAGCCTGAGCGAACGGGGTGGAATTTTGGAGCGTCGTTTACATTTCGCAATCCATGGCCAGCCCCCGTTGAGGCCCCCGTTGCGGTGGTTGACGCGGACAGCGACGGCATCGCAGATGCACAAGATCAGTGCCCAACAGTCCCAGTCGGACCGACGGCAAACCCGACCCGTCCTGGTTGTCCTCGCATGGACACGGACCACGACACCGTTTGGGATGACGAAGATCAGTGCGTCGATCAAGCAGCAGGCGATCACCCCGATCCTGCCCGACGCGGTTGCCCAATTGGCGACACGGACAACGATGGCGTCC
>JANNCG010000050.1:0-4595 GCA_031386385.1 Myxococcales bacterium | reverse complement strand
AAAACATGAAGCGAAACAGCAAATGCTCCGAGCCCGTTGTCGCGGTGAACACACCAGACAACCGTGAGCCATCTTCGTTGGGGACCACAAACGCCGCGGCGCTCGCGTCGCTGCGGGTGGCGCCGGTGGTAATGGTGTTGGCGTCCCAGGTGATCGGGAGTGAGCCGCCCATGGTACTCACTGCAGAGCTCGCGGTGCCGAGGTAGACGATGTTCCACTCGCGGCGAAGCGCGGGGGTGACGCGCGAGAGCGGGACTGCGCAGCCGTGCCCGTTGCCAATGAGCGACCAGCTTGAGAGCAAAAACGACGCGTAGCGTTGGTATGCAACGGGACCATTGTCCGGATACGCAAAGCAGAATGGTCTGTAGAACACCTGATTGATCGGTCCATGGACCAATGGATTTTTACCCGTGCTTGGCCCGAGTACCAGTGGCCCATTGGGCACGTCCGTCATCCGTCCGTCCACCGTTGCGTGCAGGACTCCGCGGGCACGAAGAGCGGCGCCGTCTAATTGCATCGTTCGCGCGTTGCGGGTCGTGAGGACCACTGTGTCCCCGTTGTGTTGCGAACTCACAGTCACATCCTCTGCGGCGTCGGCCTCGGACAAAATCGTCACGAATGAGTGCCTCGGATTCACCGCAGGGGATGGCGTTCGGTAGGCAAAATTCAGCTCAAATGGGTCGAGCCGATGACTGTCCATAAACGCAAAAAGCGGCATCCAATCGACACAGTCCGCGCCCGGCGCAGCCATCCCGTCCCACCAATGGCCCGCGCCAGGTTGCTCCCAAAACTCCACGTCCGGCGTAAACATTCGCAGCGCCGGAACCAACGCCCGCGGCTCGCGAATCGGGACGTTGTCGTCTGCGGTCCCGTGGATCACGTAAGCCCCGCGTCGGGCCAGATTCGAGAGATACACGTCTGTGTCGCTCGCAGCACGTGCGCGCGCAAAGACCCCCGTGGGACGGGTCTGCCGGGTGTACGTGTAAAACGAACTCCACCCGGCGCTCGGCCCAATCGACGCAAATCGACCGGGAAAATGCACGCCAATATTCCATGTGCCGTGTCCGCCCATCGAGTGCCCGGTGAGGTACACGCGTGTGGGATCAATGCGATAGGACGCCGTCGCTTGGTCGAGCACCTCAAGTGCATCAAGCCGACCCCATGCCTCCCAATCAAAGCCGTAAGGCCGACGGTTGGTTGGGGCGATGACGTAGTTCCAATCGCGTCGTGAGTACGCGCGCGCGTGACCGATGCCCTCGACAGAAGCGCCGTGAAGTGCGAGCACCAACCCGTACTGCCGCATGGGGTCGAAGTTGCTTGGCGGAACCACGCCATAGTACTGCGCGGAGTTGTCGATTCCCGAGCGAAATGTCCGGCGAAATGTGGATCCTTCTGCAACGGTGTCGAGGGTGATCTCTTTGCGATAGGTCCAGTCCAACGTCGGGGACTCAATACGTAGCGCCACGGTGATGCGCTGTCCTGCCATCGCCCACGGACGCTTGGGCACAAGCTTAAACGCGAGCTGTGTCACCGCTCCGCCCGCGAGCGAAGGGTAGGCTACCGCAGTCCCCTCGAAGTCCGCGCTGTCTTCAATTCGCGCATTCACATCAAGCGCTGCCGCAGCGGTCAAATTGAGCACCGCGATCCCGAGCCACTGCTCTGAGCGATCGCCCACAACGAGGTCTGGCGCGGTGATGTCCTCAGTGTTGAACACCAGCTCGTCGGGGGTCTGAAAGAGCTGGACCCTCGGGGTTCCACGGCCGCCGAGGAGCCTCGCGACGATCAAGTTGTCTTCTCCGGGGCGCACCACCAAGGGCTCTCGTGCGCGGCCGGATGCGTACAAATCGCCAGGCTGCTGTGCGCCATTGGTCCACACCGCCAAGGTCGTATCGGCCCGTGCAAACACTCTGCGCAAAAACGGAACTCGCACGTTTGCCGCCGCATACCCAGTCCCGCGCGAGATCTGCACCAGCGTCCCATCAGGCTCTGGAACAACGCTGTCCCACTGCGCGTCATACTGCGCTCCGACAGCAGGGACCGTAAACATCCCCCGCTCAATCACCGGAAGCACACCATCGGTCTCGCCGGTGTCCAACGTCGCAAACATCCACTCTGGGACCAACAGCTGCTCTGGGACCGTCGTCGGCGCAACAGGGCCAAGCCCAGCGTTATCCCTCGGCGGACGCACGAAAGTTGGCGCATCTTGCACAACGGTATCGACCGCGTCGGGCACATCAGTGCTTGCGTCGTTCGTGCTCGCGGGAGGGGTTGTGCAGGCGGAAGCAGCGAGGATGGCGACGAGGACAGACGCCGAGCCAATGGGCGCGTGACGGGATTGCATCGAGCAATGGTATACCCAGTCCTTCATTTAGATAACCCTCTTGGACGTACCGAGGGAAGCACCCCGCCTATCCGGCCTTCGTGAAAGCTGAGTGTGTTATCGCGAATGCCGTCGCGCAGGGAGGTGACGCTGCCGTTAAACGGCACGAGATCTGCTGTTAGAATCGCTGAGCCAACGCGTTCGGGTGGGAGGGCGTCCACGATGGCACGTGCGTCGCTGAGCGCTTGTCGCCACACGGTGGTGAGGGCGACCGGCGATGGCGGTGCGCCGTCAAAGAGCAGCCCATCGACGTCGGCTTTTGAGTAGTGTGCAGTGCGCGCGGCTTCGTCGAGGATGAACAACGGGGTCAGGCCAAGGTCTTTTCCCGCGGCGGCCCACGCGAGACACCCAAGTGGAGAAAGCCGCTCGTGGCATGTCAACACGTCAACCCAGTCCCGCACCTCAACGCGCCCGACGAGGGCGAGAACCTTGTTGGTCGCAAGATCAAATGGATGCAACGTCAGGCCTAGCTCAGGATGCATTTGAAGAGGAAAAAACCTGAACGCGCTATCACGTACCCACTGAACCAGCACCTCTTGCTGGTCGTCGCCTCGGACCAGGACTTCGACAAATGCACGTAGCTCGCGTACCGACTCAACGACCAATCCGCTCTGCACCAAAATCGCTCGGTCCGCTTCCGACGAGTGTTGGAGCGCTTCTCCTCCCGCGACGTAGCGCTCGTCATTGCCAAGCCGTCGGGCTGCTAGCCCGGATAATTCATACGCGGCGCGCATAGGTCGTGCGAACGAGTTCGGAAAATAACGCAACAGCGAGGGAATTTGCGTATCGGCGTGCGGGTTCTGGAGGTGATTAATGCCATACCAAAGCTCCCACACGCCGACAACCGAATGTATCTCACCAGTGCTCCTCGGATTCCATCGCGAAAAACCAGTCGTGGTCACTTTTGATGCACCGCAACTTTCAAGCGACGCTGGCGTGATCCTCCTTCGCCAGATGGACGACAAGCTTGGTTTGTCGCAATCGATTGCACCGCTGCTCACCGATGATCGCAATCCCATCTTCGTGGTCCACACGCGGCTTGAGCAACTGCAACAACGAGTCTATCAAATCGCACTCGGCTATGAGGACTGCAATGACGCAACAAGGCTGCGGCACGACCCACTGCTCAAGTTGGCCTGTGACAGCTCGCCCAACGCTGAAGGCGGCCTCTCCTCACAGCCAACGCTTACGCGGTTTGAAAACGCCATGGACGCATCGAGCATCAACAAGCTCAGCGCAGCCTTTGAAGATCAATACGTCGCAGCGCTCGCTGCAAACACAACCGAGGTCATTCTCGACATCGACACCACGGACGACCCGACACACGGGCAGCAACAACTGACCTTCTTTCACGGCTTCTACGATCAACACATGTACCACCCGTTGATGGTTTTTGATGCGCGGGATGGTCACCTCATCACCGTGCTCCTTCGTCCCGGCAACTCCCACGCTTCGCGGAGCGCCATGCTCGTTCTTCGTCGCGTGATTCGAAAAATCAAAAGCCGATTTCCCTCGGCCCAAGTCCTCGTACGCGGCGACGCGGGATTTTGCGTGCCCCGCATTCTTCTCGGTATGGAAGCGCTAAATGATGAACTGGGCGAGGTCGACTATCTCTTCGGCATGGCACAAAATTCTCGTCTTTTAAGCGCTGGATCGTCTTTTATCAAAGAAGCGAAAAACCGATTTGAGTGTGGGCAGACGCATGTTCGAATGTTTGGTGAGTTTGCGTACGCCGCAGAAAGCTGGCCACGCACACGTCGCATTGTCATGAAAGCCGAGCACTCAGAGAAAGGTAGCAATCCACGATTTGTGGTGACCAGCCTCCAGGGATTCAGAGCGGGTGAAATCTACGACGGCTACTGCGATCGCGGGCAATGCGAGAACTACATCAAGGACTTCAAAAACGCGTTGGCGGCGGATCGGTTGTCTTGCACAAACTTTGTGGCCAATGCGTTTAGACTTTGGCTGCACGCGTTGGCCTATCGGTTGATGCACGCGTTGCGACAAGAGTGCTGCACTCAATTCGCCACGGTGTGTTTTCAAATGGATACGCTGAGGCTCCGGCTGTTGAAAGTTGCCGCTCTTGTTGTCGAGTCTGTGCGGAGAGTCTCGGTGCGGCTTCCAAGCGCGTTTCCCTTTGCGCGACTGTTCGCCGATCTCTCGGCGCGGCTACAACCGTAGCAGCACCGCTGGCGCATCGAACATACAATCTATG
>JANNCG010000029.1:0-2822 GCA_031386385.1 Myxococcales bacterium | reverse complement strand
TTTTGGATGGTGCTTGCATCGCCCAAGACTGTTTGAGAGTTTTGCGCAATGAAAGCACAGAGCAGCAAACCACAGCACGTCGCGGTTGTTGGCGCGACCGGCGCAGTGGGGCAAGAAATGCTAAAAATTCTCGCGGAACGCGAGTTTTCGATCGCCTCTTTGAAGCTCATCGCGTCTCCGGGCTCGGCGGGCAAGAGCGTCGAATTTTGTGGGCAAAAATACACGCTGTTGGCGCCATCACCAGAGGTGTTTGAGGGAGTGCAGATCGCGTTGTTTTCTGCCGGCGCGTCCATTGCAAAAGAGTGGGCGCCGATCGCGGCGAGCAAAGGCGCGCTTGTGATCGATAACTCGAGCGCGTTTAGACAGGATGCAGATGTTCCGCTCGTGGTGCCAGAAGTCAACGCGGACGCGCTTCGGCACATCCCACGTCGGATTGTAGCGAACCCAAACTGCAGCACCATTCAGCTCGTGGTCGCGTTGAAACCACTTCACCAGGCGTTTGGTCTCAAGCAGGTCGTCGTGAGCACATACCAAGCGATTTCGGGCAAGGGAGCCCGCGCGCTAGACGAGTTTGAGCAGCAAGTTCGCGACGATCTAGCAGGCAATACGCCCACCCATCGCATTCTCCCAGGTGTGTTAGCGTTCAACGTGTTGTGCGATTGGAGCCACGGCGCGGACGGCTGGAGCGAAGAAGAGCGTAAGATGGTCTTTGAGACTCGTAAGATTATGGGGCTCGCGGAACTGAGTGTGTCTCCCACCACCGTGCGTGTCCCTGTGCGCAATGGCCACAGTGAATCGGTGTGGGCTAGGTTTGATAGCATCGTCAGCCGCCCGTCAGTGATTGACTGTTTGCAACGCGCGCCTGGTGTTGTCGTGATGGAAGAGTCCGCAGCCGGACGACATCCGCAACCCCGCGACGCAAGCGGAACGGACCCCGTCTATGTTGGCCGCATCCGCGAGGACGAAAGCGACAAGCGCGCCATTCAACTCTTTGTAGTGAGCGACAATGTTCGAAAGGGTGCTGCGCTCAACGCGATTCAGATCGCTGAGCTGTGTGTCAGCGCCGGATTTTGACAGACCCTCGGCTGACTCCCAGCGTTCAATCAACAGGTGGGGTCACTGACGCTTTGCCTGCCAAGGACCGGAGAATCGTGCCAAGCTGTCACTCTAAACACCTGAGTACCCTTTGAAACAATTGGATAAAATGGCAGATTCGACGGCATCGTCGTTGCAGTACAGATCAAACCTAGTTATGCGCCTTTCAATTTATCTCGCGGCTGTTGTGCTAACGACCCAGAGCGCGACTGTTTTTGCACAAACAGCGACGGGCGCGGTGACGTTTACCAACGTGACTCGCGCAGGTTCGCCCCGCGCTGCACAGCAAGCGTCCGGGATTCTCACGAGGGACGAACAGCTTGGGCTTCGGGACTGCCCCTGCGAAACTTGGACTATTGAGGGCTCGATCACACCGACAGCCACGACACGATCGCTTGAGTGGTGGATGGGAACTACCGCGACAGCGTGTCAGACGGCGGTGAATCGGTTTCCCGCGAACAACGCGACGTGCTGGCCGCTGGCGGCCTTGGGGCACAACCAGACGCTCCCGATCAGCGGCAACAGGTTTAGCTTTACCATCCCCGCGCGGTGGATGGTGGATCCCATCAACGGGACGTGTACTCCACCTTCGCAGGTGAGCTCGGGCTCAAACGTCTACCTGACCGGCTTGCTGCGCCCACCGGATGACAGCGTTCCAAGCGGTGCGTTGCCGATCACGGTGACCACCGTGCGTCCTCAGGTGGTTGAATCGGTCACTGCGTCTGGCGCTGAGTCGAGTGCGATCATCGAGTGGCAACACCTGGGCGCGACCGAGGACGGCGGAACATCACAGACACCAGCCAACACTGCAGGATACTACATTTTATGTCTGCCCCGCCCCGCGGAGTATGACGGCGGAACTTCGTCTGTTCCCTGTGACGCAGGGTCATCGACGAGCACGGACACGGGTTCAACGAGTGACGCGACGGCCGACCAAGATGTCATCGCGGACACTGGAATCATTGAGGACAGCGGCGTGCCGTTTTCGTGTGGGACCGCGACTCTCCCGGCGAACTTTGAGCCCAACGACGACACGCAGCTAGCGCAGTATGCCTGTTCGGGGCTGCTGGGCACCGGCTCAAACAGGTTCACCGTACGTGGTTTAGTCAACGGGCAGGGGTATCGCTTTGCAGTTGTGGCGCAGGACAACGCCGGCAACCGCAGTGTCGCCTCTGCGCTTACCGGGTGCACGACGCCCGAAGAGGTCACTGATTTTTGGGAGCGCTATGAGCGAGTTGGCGGTGCCAACGCAGCGCGTCCGGGCGCGTGTTCAGTCTCTCACGTGAGTCAAAGCTCTGTCGGATTTGCAGCGCTCGCAGCCGCGTTTGGCTCAGTGTTTGTGCTGCGAACGAGAAGAAAAAATCGCGGCGCCAGTGGCTCGGGGGTTGCGAAATGAGGCGCTCTTACTCGTCCACGCTGAGTGTCAGCGCAGCGATCGTCTTGGGCTCGCTCACTGCGCAAGCGCAGACATTTGGGACGCGTGACGCCGATCGCTATGCGTCGCCGCAAAATTTTGCCCTCGAACTACGGCTCGGGTCTTTTAACGAGAACATTGATGGCCAGCTTGGAGTCCCCGGACGGGGACCGTACAACGAAATTTTCTGTTCTACTCGTGAAGCCAATGCTGTTGCGGGCAGCGCCGTTGGTTGCCCGTTGAGATTTCGCGGCGGGTTTGAAGCGGACTGGCAGTTTTTGCGGATGGGGCCGCTCGGCCAGCTCGGCCTTGG
>JANNCG010000028.1:0-3709 GCA_031386385.1 Myxococcales bacterium | reverse complement strand
CGTTGTGATGGGGCCCCGCCCGCGCTCGTACGACGAACAGCGTGGCGACACTTTCGCACACGCGCAGTGACTCTGAGGGGAAGCCCGCGACATCGCGGGAGGGATTTATTTGTGCGCGAGGGAGCTGGGCAGTGGGCGATCGCGAAATTTGCGTACGGGATCGCGGATGTCGACTTGGAAGACGAAGAGGTAGAGGTGTGGTTGCAGCGCAACTGCGAACGGTGGGAGCAGCTCGGGGTGGCGCGCACTTCCGACGACGCACACCACACGACAGTCGAGGGTGTTGCTGACAGCGGTGGTCGTGTTTACCTGGAGATTCCCCGGGAGCGCGCGCTTGCAGCGGGATGGCATCGATTGCACTTCATTGTCCGCGGCGACGGATCGCGCGCAGATCAACGCCTCCGTGTGCTTCCAGCATCACCCCACGTTGTGGTCACCGACGTTGATGGAACACTGACCGAGAGCGAAGCCGCAGAGTTTCCCGCGATGCTGCGCGGGAGGTTTCCCGTGACGCACCCCGGTGCGCCGGAGGTCTTTCAGGCGCTGTCGCGACGCGGCTACGACATCATGTACCTTACGGCGAGGCCCGAGTGGTTGTTGGGTCGCACGCGCGAGTGGCTCAGTGAGCGTGGGTTTCCGCCTGGGATTGTGCACACTACGCTGACCGCAACGGGCCTCGTGGGCGACCGCGCTGAGTCATTTAAGACCGAAGAGCTTCGCTCGCTGCAGCGCACACTCGGGACCTCACCCACCGCTGGATTCGGAAACATGCCAAGCGATGTTCGCGCGTACCAAGCAGTTGGGATTGATCCCGCGCATGCGTTCTTTTTTCGTCACAACGTCCCCACTGGACGTGGCCGCAGACACGATGACTACCGCTCGTTGATTCCGTTGATGGAGACCCTCCCGCGTGGCGCGTGCCAATAAAGATGCCTTACCCAGCGGCTTCGTTCGCATTCTGCCCTATCGTCCCCAAAAATGAACGCTCGCACCCCACGACTGAAGACACTTATTAACCGCGCACAGCGTCCCGGCGGCATCTACCCCCCGCTCTGGCTCGCCACACGTGAGGTCACGCAAGATGAGCGCACTGCCATGGCTGCGATGTTTCGAGGGACCCCGTTTGAATCGCTGAGCGCTTGCTGGATGAGCCCCTCATCCTCGGCCGAAGACCGAGCGTTCGCGCTCGTGTTTGTCGATCCCACGTACGCTGCGATTCACCTGTTGCTCGCCGATCTCTCACTCCGCGACGCAAGCGCACACGCAGAGCCATACCCCGCAATTCGCGCAAAGCTTCACGCGCTCCGGCCCTCCCTATGGCAGTCCTACGCACGGCTGCTCGAAGAGTTAAAAGACGACTTCGACAGCGACTCTGAGCGCTGCGCAACGCGCCGAGGGTTTGAATTTTCAGCAGCGAGTGCAGAGGCACTGCTGACGACACCCGAGGATCGCGCATGCTTCGAACGCGGCGCAATCGCTTGGAACAAATGGGGCACTCCGTGCGTGGCTAGAGAGTTAACTGCCTCTGAAATCGCTGAACATTCGATAGTTCACACTCCCGCTGGAGCTGCTGCTGACCTGCGACCAACGGACTTCGCCGCGCTTGAATGCCCTGAACTGCTCACGGCGCTCAAACTGACTGGGGGCGCTCTCGCGACCGCGTTGACCGCACTTGCTCGCGCGAGCAACATCCAAAGCCTCACGTTGAACGTGGTCGAGATCACCGGTGACGAAGCAGAAGCTCAAGCACTCGAGGCGCTCTCGATTGAGGCGCTTTCGGTGACGATGCGGGCGAGTACAACGCTACCGTTTCCGCCATGGATTTCGCGTTTGCGCGCGCTGCGATCGTTGAGCTTGTCCTATTCGCTCAATGGCACCAGTGGCGGCGCCACGGACACGCCGGCAGAAGTCTCGACGCTCACGCAGCTCGAATCTCTCGATCTTCACTATGTGCGCACGCTGCCGGAGGACATCGGCAAGCTCAGCAACCTCCGCTCGCTCAGCATTTACGCGATGTACCTCACGCGGCTGCCCGATTCTCTTGTCGCACTCGAACGGCTTGAGAAATTACGGGTAGAACCGGTCGTGCGTCTGCCTGGTGTTCCCAATGGGTTTGAGAGGTTGACCGCGTTGCGAGAGCTTCGCTTGAGCCACTTGAGCACCGAGGAACTGCCGACGGTGTTGCTCCGAATGCCGTGGTTGCGCCGAGTCGAGCTCGTGAGCGGGCGCCGCTGGCCGCTGTCGCAACAAGACGCACTGAGAGCTGCGCTGCCCAACGCAGGGGTGTATATCCACTTCACTGGCAACGCATACTAATGCGCTGAAGATTCAAAGTGGCGAACCCACCGCTCGCAGCGGGGAGCAGAATCTCACATCCGGTACGTCTCATCGAGGTACTGAATAATCTTCTGTGACTCGTACATCGCCGTCCCCGTGTTGCTGTCGATCAAATACGGAACTTGCACTTTACCCGTGTGCTCTTCAAGCCATCGACGATTGCGCCCGGTGCCCTTCGGTGACTTCCACAACCCATCGCGAAACGACGGCGGACCCATGTCAGTCCACCGGCCCTTGCCCGTGTTGTGCAGCACGTACGGGATCTCCAGCTCACACAGCCGCGCGCGGACAGGCTTGGAGTACGGGCTGCTCTCAAAGCTGAACAACTCCAGCGGTTCTACTGGTGATTTTGCTGCTATTGCGTGCAATCCACCAACGCCAGCAAGCCGCACAAACATCGCCGATGCGAGATACGAAGTGGCAACCGCAACCGGTCTTGTCCATGCCGATGGGCGATCACGACCCGGCGCATAGGTGCGAAACAGATGCGCGATGATCTCGCTGCTGTCGTACAACACATCGCCAGTGTTCTCATCCACCAGCATCGGAAACTTTTTCTTGCCTCCGACGCGCTCGGCCTCGGGGCGAAAACGCCTTCCCTCGACGGGGCACGGCAGAATCATCACATCGATGTCGAGCTCGGTGAGCACCTCGCGCACGAGTCGACAGGAGGGGCAGGCCTCGATGTCATACAGTTTGAGCCATTTCTCAGGACGCTTTTGTGCGGGCGCATACGCCTGTGTACCGCGCCACCCTCGGATCGTCCCCCCGAAGAGATGAAAGAAGGCATCGACCTTTGTACTCACGAAGCGGGCTTCCCCTCAGCGCCACGGTCAAGCCACACGCCCATCCCCTGCGCGTTGAGCTCAACATCCACTTCGAGCAGCGCAAGAACTTGTTCGCGCCCCATCTTGTGACCCCGCGCTGCGAGCTCGGCGAGCGCATCCTCTGCCATCGCGTGCTTTAATTTCGCGTGACGATTTTCAGCATGAATGAGCGATTGCCCCAACTCCACGTACCGCTTGAGCGCCGCGCGCAACTGCGCCGCGAGCGCCGAAACATTCTCAACCACACCGTAGTGCGTCAAAAACATTCGCTTTGGGTTATAGCTCGCATAGCGGTCGATCGAGTGGCTCCAGGGCTCAGGCTCAAACTGCACCGGTGTCGTGGTGGGCATGATCCAAGGCCCGTGCTCGTCGTCGAAATCGCGATAGGACAACCCGAACGTATCGCCGGTGAAAAACCCTTGGCTTGTTGGATCCCAGACCGAAAAATGATGCCGCGCGTGACCAGGCGTATCCACAAAAACGAACTCACTGTCTGCAAACGGGAGCGCCACGCCGTCCTCTGGCGCCACAACCCGATGGGCAGC
>JANNCG010000023.1:0-2029 GCA_031386385.1 Myxococcales bacterium | reverse complement strand
GGCGGCCGCGCCTGCCCCCACATCGAGCGTTCAAGGTCGGGCCACTGCGCGATCAACTTCTGCAGAAAATTGGTGCGACTGTCCTCGGACACGATGATGATCTTCTTGCCAAACGCGCCCCAACCCAGAGCCAACTCGACTTGGTCTCTGCTCGTTGACGCGACGACGCCTTTGTCGATCCAATAGACATTCGCGTCGATCGGAGCCCCTCGAACGACGAACGGAGAATGAGTGGTGAGCAAAATCTTCATTTTGCGCTCGCCAGCGATGCGGGCCAAAACCTTCATCAACTTCTCTTGCACCGACGGATGCAGGTGAGTGTCTGGCTCATCGATGAGAAGAATTCCAGGATTAAACAGGAGGATGTAGGCAAAAATCTGGATGAGTTGAAGGTAGCCTGTCCCAATCAGCTCAATCGGCCGTGTCTCGTTCCCGAATCCGAAGCGACAACGAATCTCTAGATCGCGTTCTTCGGAATGGTCAACATCAATGGAAAGACGTTCGTTTAGCCCCGCGACTTCATCGATCCATCCAACGATTTGCTCGATCTCTGTCGGAAGGAGCGTGTGATTGTTGCCGTCTTCGTCAGCGATTAACTCCGGTGGTCGGTCTAACAAAAGCAACACGTTGCGCAAAAAAATGTTTGAGTCGCCGTACGAACACGCCTTTAAAATCACTTTTTTGGAGCGTTTTTCCTCACGGTTGGGGATTCCAGAAATGCCTGGAGTGTAGGCCGAAAAAAACCGTTCTCTGTCTCTCAATTTCGAATGAAGCACAGAAGGCAACGAACCACGGATCGAAATACCGGCGTTTCTGGCCGAGCGGATTTTGCAGTGGGCGACGACCTCTGGCGGATCGGCTTCGTCATCGTCAAACGACAGCGTCACTTTCGAGCATGCGCTTTGCGCGCTGTTCCCCCAATTTTCCCGATGACCTAGTAACGCATAGCTATTGGTCGGCAAGTAATCGAGCTGGTCGACGGCAACAGTGGACGACTTGAGGCTTTGAAGTCGATCAGCCTGACGCATTAAGCACGAGGCCAAGTGAACAGCCTGCAAAATTGAAGACTTTCCGCTCCCGTTGCTACCCACGAGGATGTTCAAATTTGCGAGCTCAAGAGTGGCACTCTTCACGCGCTTGAAGTTCTCGACCTTAATCGACCTGAGTTCAATCAAGGCTTCACCCGAAACACCTTCATCACCTCGTCGCCGAGGTGATTGATCACCTTCACCGCGATGCGACCGCGCTTGGGCTTCTCGAACGGGCGCGAGGTGTCGCTCTTGAGCGTTGCCCACGCTTCGGCGTTGATCTCTGCCTTCAGCGTGGTCTTGAGCGCGCTGTACGGGTCGTTCGCTCCCAAGAAGTACGCGTGCCGGACGAAGAAGCTCTCTTCGTTGTAGTCCGTGTCGATGAACCAGCACGCGATCCCGTCGGCGCCGTCGCTGACGACCTCGCCGGTTTGCGGCTTGAAGACGTCCACCCCGTTGACCTTCACGCGCATCTTGCCATCGGGGTCCGTAAGCAGCTCAATGTCTGGCTCGCCGAAGACCACAAACAGGTTGCCCTTGCCGGTGTTTTTCAGATCATCCGCCATGTGCAGATCCGCGTTCATCCGCGCCTTCAACACCGGAATCCGCCCCAGCTTACTAAACTCCGTCGCGTGTGCTTCGTAGTTAAACGCGCAGGCAATAAGCACGTCAAACACCGCATCCCCCGCTTCGCGCGCCGCTTGCACCAGGTCCGCGCGTTGCACTGTTCCAAACTCCGGACCGATAAAAATGGCCGCGCGTTTTTCGGTGTCGGTGTCGCCCTCTTTGTACTTTCCCTCGCCACACACCATCTGTCCCGGCCACGGGACCAACGACGTGAATGTTATCCGTCCCGCTTTGTCCGCCTGCTGCACACCGGCGATCCGAAGGTTCTCAAGGACCATTTGCGCGAAGGACTGCTTGGCGCCGAAGTCCGCGTTGGGCGCTTTCAACGGGTCAATCAGCTCGTCGTTTTCGTCCACCGCGAGAACGCGATGCGG
>JANNCG010000016.1:0-5428 GCA_031386385.1 Myxococcales bacterium | reverse complement strand
CAAAAACACCGTGATCCACCAGGGTTGGAGCGATGATCGCGTAGTTCACAAACGAGCCAATCAGCAGCGAGATCCCAATCTTGATCCCGATGATCGCACCGGCAGCGAGCATGAGCATGGACGGAGCCATTCCGATTGAGTAGCTCGCTAAGGGATACCCCTTGATCATCCACGCGGGCGTCAGCAGCTCAGGAGGGGTCCAGGTCTTCCACGCGATCACCTTGTGAAGCGCACGCGCGATGGGACCGGCCTCTGCGAGTTCATCCGCAGGAGCGGCCTTGGCCTCGGTCACAAATTTCAGCACGACGCCAAAGAGACCTGAGTACGCCAAGGCACGAGCACGTTGCAGTGCATCCCCGCCTTTAGAATACATGCTAGTCAACGTCTCGGCCGCCGCCACTCCGGACGGAAACTTCAGCCCTTCAATATTGATTAGCTGGCGTTTTAACGGCACCGCCATCACGACACCGAGCACCGAGATCGCGCTGAGCCACAAGATCATCGAGGTGTTGGACATCTTCAGAGCTTGAAGCGCTGGATCAGGGCTCCCGGACAGCGCGTCTTGCCGAATCATCATGTCCAGTGCGGGAATCGCGCTGACCAATCCCGCGCTCGACATATACCCCGCGGCGGATGCACAGCTCGCCATCGTGTTGTTTTCGAGAAGCGAAAACTCGCGCCGAACAAAGCCGATTTTGTGCAGCCCGGTCATGATTCCAAAAGCGATAATGCTTGAGGTAATCGCCACCCCGAGGCCCCAGCCAATCTTAAGGCCGACATACAAGTTGCTAAAGCTCATGACGGCGCCAAGCAGCATCCCGAGCACGATCGCGCGAAAAGTTAGCTGAGGCTCCGAGTCGCCGCGATAGGTGTTTTTCAGCCACTCGCGGTCCTTTTGTTTGATGTCTTCCAGATCGCTCATTGATGTCCGTGGTGTGAGTGGGAGGTTGCAGACAGCGACGTGAGCACGAGTTTTCCGTGCATTACGCCCTTAGTTGAGATGATTTTGTCGGACGCAGTTTGCACCAGCGACACGGGGCCCCGAAGCACTATAACTTCTAAGCAATGGTCATGATCGAGATGAACGTGCATCGTCGACACCACGTGTTCGCCCAAATCGTGCTGCATCTCGGTCAGTTTTTCAGACAGCTCGCGAACGTGGTGGTCGTACACAAGCGTCAGGGTGCCTACGGCAGTTCCACCGGATGCCGCAATGTTCGCGGAAAGCTCCGCCCGAACGAGGTCACGGATCGCTTCAGAGCGTGTGGCGTAGCCCCGTCGCTCAATGTGTGTGTCGAAGCGCGTCAGCAGGTCGCCATCCATCGCGACGCCGAATCGGACTAGTTCGGTGCTCATGGCCAAACAAATACCCCAAGTTGGGGCTAGTTCGTCTCAACTTCTAAATCTACAGGCAGTATTAAGGCTCCCTTCCCCCGGAGAGGCGAGCTTGCGCACGGAGGGCTTGCATTCGCCCTGAGCACCCGTACAGTGTCCATACAGTGCGCAAAGCTCCGTGGGAAAAAGATCGCGGAATTCAATCGGTCCTCGACCGCTGGCTGGCTCGCGGAGAGAGCCGTGACTGCTTCGCGGCGCACGAAGTGTTTGATCCTCGTCCGGCGAAATCAGCCGCGATTCCAGCGGCGCTTCACGACCGCCTGCACGAGGTGCTGCGCAAGCGAGGGATCCCGCGGCTGTATGAGCACCAGTCTCAAGCGATAAGCTCTGCGTTGGCCGGCAAACACACGGTCATCGCGACCCCCACTGCGTCAGGAAAATCCCTCTGCTACCACCTCCCGGTGGCCGACGCCCTCGCCCGCGATCCCAACGCTCGTGCGTTGTATCTGTTTCCGACCAAAGCGCTGTCGCGAGACCAAGAAGCCTCTATTCAGTTGTTGTTGAGCGAGGCTTCGATCGGCTCACAGGCCATCGTCTTTGACGGGGACACGCCCAGTGATGCGCGAAGGGTCGCGAAAGCGAAGGGCGGGGTCATCGTGAGCAACCCCGACATGCTGCACCACGGGATTCTACCGCACCACGCCACATGGGCTGGCGCCCTGTCGCAATTGAAGTACATCATCGTCGATGAGCTTCATATGTACCGCGGGGTGTTCGGCTCTCACTTCGCGCATGTCCTGCGACGGCTTCGGCGGATAGCGCAGTTTCACGGGGCAAATCCCACATTTATTTGCGCTAGCGCGACCATCGGCAACCCCAAAGAACATGCCTCGGCGCTCATCGGCGTCACAGAAGACGCCATCGAGTTGGTCTCAGAGTCAACGGCCCCGACGGGCGAAAAGCGCGTGATCATTTATAACCCCCCGGTGGTCAACGCTGAGCTGGGTATTAGGCAGAGCTCGCTGAAAACATCGGTCCGCCTGGCGAGCGATTTGGTCCGCGCTGACGTGAGCACGATGCTGTTTGGCTCGTCCCGAACGGGTGTCGAGGTCATGCTTCGGTATGTACGCTCAGCGCTCGCTGAAGATGGGATCTCACCGGAGCTGATCCAAGCTTATCGTGGCGGATATCTACCAGAAACACGCAGGCGTATTGAGCGGGGTCTTCGCGAAGGAGCGATCAAGTGTGTCGTCGCCACCAACGCGCTTGAGCTCGGGATTGACGTTGGCGAGCTCGACGCGGTGATTTGCGCTGGCTATCCAGGTTCGATCTCAGCGACGTGGCAGCGGTTCGGCCGCGCGGGACGGCGGCAAGCTCCTTCGCTGTCGATGCTCGTTGCGTCGAGTCACCCGATCGATCAGTTTCTTGCGAGAGAGCCTCGTTACCTTTTTGCTGCGCGCGCAGAAGAAGCGCGAATTGACCCAGAAAACGTCGAGTTGTTTTTGCAGCACCTCAAGTGCGCGGCTTTTGAGATGCCGTTTACGACCAGCGAAGGCTACAGCGACGTAGAGCCTGCGGTCACGCAAGATGCCCTCAGTTATCTCGCGACCAAAGGGGTGGTGCACAAAAGTGGTCAGCGCTGGCATTGGATCGCAGATCAGTATCCCGCGCAGGCCGTTGGACTTCGAAGCACAGGTCGCGACAATTTTGTGGTGGTCGATCTCGCCACGTCCAAGGCCATCGGAGAGGTCGATTGGAGAGGCGCACACACCAGCTTGTACGAGCAGGCGATCTATCAACTCGATGCCGACACCTACCAAGTCGAGCGACTCGATTATGACAATCACAAAGCGTTCGTGAGGCGCGTAGATAGCGACTATTACACAGATGCCTCAACGAGCGTCCGAGTCAACGTGACGGAGCAAAATGAGAGCGCCACCGTGTTTGACCTCAATGACGAACACGCCTGTGGACTGGGCGAAGTCGAGGTCATCACGACCGTCACCGGGTTTAAGAAGATCAAGTTTTTTTCGCACGAAAACTTGGGCTACGGAGACGTGTCGCTGCCCGATCTAACAAGCCATAGTGCTGGATTTTGGCTGACCGTTCGAGAAGAACTCGTGCTGCAACTGGCGGCGGTAGAAGACGATGTTGGGCGCGTGCGAGGGCGTGGTGCGGTGCTTGAGGGCATTCGGGGTGTAGCGCACGCACTTGAAGCCGTGACCTCGCTTGCGCTCTTGTGCGATCCACGAGATCTCGCTTACGCCCTTGGCGATAAAGCCGACGGAACCGACAGCCCACGCAAAAGCGGGACACCCGGATTTGATCCGACGGTGTTTTTATACGAGTCCGCTTCTGGCGGAGTGGGCCTCGCGGCGCGAGCGTTTGAGCTGCGTGAGCTTCTGTTGATACGAGCCCAACAACTGATTGCTGGTTGTGAGTGTCGTCAAGGCTGCCCGGCTTGTGTGTCCCCGACGGAAGGTTTTGGGGTGTTTGGCCGCAAGCAAGTCGCGCTTGAGGTGTTGGCGCTCTTGGGGGTCTCACAGCGACAGGTGATGATTTTGTAACAGAGCTCTCACAGCTGATTGACCGTTCGGGCGGTTGCTGCAAAGCTCCGTTACCGCTAAGAGTAGTATCCCATGGTGTCGTTGTCGAAGAAGCTCGCAAAGCTAAAGAGCGCCGAGACGCCCAGCGCGCCGCTAGCGCGCATGGAGGAGCCCGACACGTGTCCCACGGTGGATCCCAACGACGCAGGATCGCCAGCCGAAACACCTGTCCATTCAGTCGTGCTTGGCGATCGTGCTGCAAGACTCGCGCAGCTGAAGGATCGACTCCGTGCGATGGCGGAGGTGCCGAAGAAGCCTCGGGTCACTCCCCAAGCACGCTCGGCCTCGGTGGCGCAGGCAGTGGCCGAGCTACCGTTTACTCGCACCGAGTCGAGCGAAGGACCCAGTGACGCACGAAGCAAATTCTACGACGTCACGCAACGCCATGGACACGTCGCACTTCACAGCGCTCGGGATGCAGACGGTGCAGCCATCGCGACCCTCGCGCTAGACGTAGGGCTCGTGGACTTTGCCGCAGAACGCGCGCTGTTTCTCGACACTGAGACCACCGGACTGTCCGGCGGGACTGGGATGCTAGCGTTTTTAGTGGGGTTGGGACGGTTTGAATCGGACAAGTTTATTGTCGAGCAGCTGTTTGTGCGCGAGCCATGCGAAGAGGCGGCGATGCTGGTGGCGCTTCGAGATCGGATCGAAAACGCGAGCGCGTTGGTGACGTTTAACGGAAAGAGTTTTGACTGGCCATTATTACGTGCGCGTTATGTGATGAATAGGCTGGTGGCACCAAAGGTTCCACCGCACTTAGACTTGCTGCATGTGTCGCGAAGGGTGTATGGCAAGCGCACAACGCAGTGCAAGCTCACGACTCTAGAGCGTGAAGTGCTGGGATTTGTGCGAGAAGACGATGTTGACGGGTCCGAGATTCCAGGGATCTATTCGCGGTTTTTGCGCGAGGGAGCGGTGGGACCGATGCATGCGGTGCTTGAGCACAACCTTTGGGATGTCATCGCGATGGCCGCTCTTGTCGGTGAGCTGTCCGCGCGGGTAAGAGGAGATAGCTCGCCGGGGCGTTTTGAGGCCAGTGACATGGCGGGGCTAGCCAATACTGCGCTTCGAGCCGGTGACTCCAAGCTCGCCCTCGCCCTCGCGGTCGACGCTGTGCACACCGCGGGCGAAGATTTAGAAGTTGTCTCGCGCGCAGGCACCATCGCCGCCAAGATCCATCGAAAGAAGAGATCTTACCGAGACGTTCATCAGTCTTGGCAGCAAGTGTTGAGTCAATCTCCGGACGATTCTCAGGCACACCTTGAGCTTGCGAAGCTCTTCGAGCACCACTACCGTGATCCGTATCGTGCGCTCTCGCACGCCCTTCGAGCGGTGGGGGCGGAGAAAGATGGAGGGCTTGAGCGTCGGATTGCGCGGCTCAAAGAGCGTGTGCGGTTTTCGACGCTGCGGCTACCTGGGATCGATTAGCGCCAAAAGACCATATACGTGGCCAGGTCGATGTCGCCATAGGCACGGCCGGCGAC
>JANNCG010000001.1:0-3501 GCA_031386385.1 Myxococcales bacterium | reverse complement strand
CCCGCCCAACACCAAAACCCACGCAACGAAAAAAGCGCCGAGAACAATTGTCCTCAGCGATGGAAAGAGCTCTTGGTTCTTCTTTCACTCAGCTACGAACCCGCAGCGAGCTTAAGAACGGAGATCTCTAGGGAGCAGGGTCGGGGCAGCTTCCGTTGGAGACCGAGTTGGTGTCCATCGTGACACCGCCGTTTCGAGCGAGAGCTCGGCCGTTGAGCGTGGCGCCAGTGTTGAGCGTAACACTCTGGAGCGCGACAATGTTTCCGGCAAAGTTAGAGGCGAGGCCGACGGTGGCTGAGCTTCCGACCTGCCAGTAGACACCGCAAGGGCGAGCGCCGTTGATCATCGTCACGTCGGCGACATTTGCAGTCGTTAGCGCTGTTGCAATTTGAAACACAAATCGGGGGTTCGGTTGATTCTGGCCATCGAGCACAACCGTTCCGGTCAAGCCCGCAGAAGAGCTGAAGCAATAAACACCCGGTGCAAGCCGACGTCCGCCGAGATCAAGCCCCGTCAGTTCGGTGCCGCAAGGAAGACCGGCAAGATAGTTGTACGCAACGGTCGTGTCAGCCTGAGCTCGCGCTGCCACAGCGTCCCCAGCATGCACCACAACTCCTGCAGGAATCCCGACCAACGCCAACCCAGGACTCACGCCGACTTCGCCGACGATCGTAGAGAGCCCACTGTTGCTCACGGTCGAGCCAGCGAGAATGGTGAACCGCGCCGCGGTGTTCAAGATCCCCGGCACGGGTGGCGAAGGATTGTCGACGTTGGGAGAATCGGGCGCATCTACAGCGTCTTGAGCGTCTGCGGCATCCTGCACATCCAGGGCATCCTGCGCATCAAAGGGGTTCGGAACATCGATGGGGTTTGGAACATCGATGGGGTTTGGAATATCGATGGGATTTGGAACATCGATTGGGTTTGGAACATCGATGTTCGCGACGTCGAACACGTCTGGAACATCCACGATCAGATCGGGGGCGTCTGGTGCGTCCCGCTCTACACGGTCTGCAATGACACCGATGTCCGTTGATGCTTCCATCGTCGCGTCGAATTCTGCAGATCCGTCTGACGGCTCTGGGCCAAGAATCGAACGAGGTCCGCAGGCGCCTAGCATGAGCGCGAGAGCTGAGACGAGCAACGCGTGTGGTGAGCGACGCACATTTTTGGCGAAGCTAGAGCTCACGTTGATCATTGCGAGCGGAGAAGAATTTACAGTTAATTTAGTGGTATTCATTGTGCACCTCCAGCGGTGCTTCGGACGGTTACGTTGGCTTGAACGCTTCCAGTAGCGCCAGCAGGTGTCGCAGCGGCGGGCGGGCCGGCTGAGCCGTTCGCGTCCACCGAGTTGTTAGGCTGCGAGAGAATATGAAACTCGACACGGCGGTTAGCGGCGCGAGCAGAGGTCGACGAGTTCGGGACAATGGGGTGCGTGTTGCCATACCCACGAGCCTCAATTCGGCTCGCCTCGACTCCGTGCTCTGTCAGCCACACAGAGACTGATTGCGCGCGTCGTTGGGACAGCAGCATGTTGGCCTCGGCGGTGCCAACATCGTCGGTGTGGCCTTCGATTCCAATGCGGCGAATCTCGGGCTGGGCTCGCAGGGCCGATACAACGGCGGCGAGGACACCAAAGCTTGGACGAAGAATACGATCGCGATTGGTCGCAAAAAACACAGGCTGAAGAATGACGATCTGCCCGTCGCGGATCACGACAAGTCCCGGACAGCCGTTGCGTCGTGGATCTGTGCTTGGGGCGCCAACAACGTCAGGACACGCGTCCGTTGTATCCGGGACGGTGTCATGGTCGCGGTCGGAGATTGGGCAACCCATGCGAGCGGGATCGGGGTGCGCTCCTTGCGCCTCGCGCCGACACAAATCAGCGTGATTCAACACGCCATCAGCGTCGTCGTCGCCGTCCGGACAGCCACGACGATCAGGATCGGGCGAAGCTCCAGCGGGGCTCGTTGGACAGAGGTCTGCGTAGTCGTAGATGCCATCTTGATCGCTGTCGACGGCTGGGCAGCCGAGACGCAAGGGTGAAGGATGCGCTCCGGAAGGGACATCGGGGCACAGGTCAGCTGCGTCCATCACACCATCATGGTCGCGATCGCGCTGAGGACAGCCGCGGTGCTGAGCGTCGGGGGTCAAGCCCGCTGGCTCATGAGGGCACTCGTCAAAGGGGTCTTGAAAACCGTCCCGATCAGAGTCCAACGGCGCTCGCTCAGCGGCAACAACGACGGGAATCGGCGGTGGGATTCGAAGCGAGAGCGACAGGCCTCCGGACCAATACTGCGCGTCACTCGGATAGTCTTGAGCGCCCGAGGACGCAAACAGATGTCCGTACCGAAGCGCTGGCCCGAGACCAAGAGCGCGTGTGAACGCAAATTCGAAACCAACCCCCGCGTCGAGCGCGAGGCGATTGCGGTCGGCGGTCACTCCAAGCCCAACGTTTGCGTCGACAAAAAACCGCCCTACGGTGCCCCACATGGGCTCTAGCCGAAGTCCGCCGGTGACAGTGTGTTGTCCCCCGTTGGGCCGCGTCGCCATGGGGCTTTCAGCAGCAAACCACCAGCTCGAATACGATGCCTGAATAGCCAATGGACCGTAGATGGTGAACCCCAGACGTCCCGAGCCTTGAATGTCAACGTTGTACCCAAGGGTGTTGCGTTGATAGGTCGAGAGCATGGTTCCGACGCCGAACTCGCCGCGCAGGACGAAGCGTTCAATCACGCTCTGAGCGCTAGCTGAACTCGGCGCTGCGAGCATCGAGAGGGACGTCGCTGCCAACGCAATGAGCGAGAATTTTCGAGTGTGACCGACACTCGTCGGACAAGATTGAGACTCCATTGAAATAACTCCTATATGATAAAAATCTAAGCGCATCTCCCAACGACCTAGTCGCTGAGCTGTCGCTTGCCGATCGCGGCAATGAGCCAAAGCAAGACACCTGTAGGCTCGCTTTTTGGCTGCTCATGCAAGTCGTTGCATCATCCGTTCCAACGCAATAACCCAATGGTTATGTCCAAATTTCTGGGTCCTTTGAGCGCTTTTCGACCGAGTGATCGATCGATTTGATCAATAGGGTCCCCAATCAATAACCGACCCGTATCACCGTGACCGGCCGACAGTCCGACGGACGTGCAATCGCAGTGGCCGAACGGACAGGTGACGCGGCACGTCCACCCGTTCAGCTGCTGCGCTGACGACCACAAGCGGGGGCGCAGCTCAAGCAAGACAGCCACGCGATCGCGCGTTCAGGTTCAGCGTGCGAGATCGCCAGCAACTTTGTCATAGAATTTGCCCCCAATACCCCTTGGCATGGTCACACACGTCACCGGGACACTGCCCTCGCGCGCTGTGCTCGTCGAGCCCTTATCGCGCCATGGCACCGGATGATCGGCGCAGGGGCGATGTCTATTCGCCTGCGCGAGCACGAAGCGCGAGGCAGCGGATCCGCTGCTCATCGTTGACCCGAGGTGTATCCTGAAACACATC
>JANNCG010001435.1:0-12340 GCA_031386385.1 Myxococcales bacterium | reverse complement strand
CGGTCGTTAACGGGACGCCTTTCAATCCATTCCGCGTGCGACCGTCCTATGATTTGGGAGTTGCGTTGGAGCAGTCCGACGTTGTCGTGAGCCCTTGGCAAAACGACGTGAGTTTAGTGCTTGCGGCACGCGACGATGGTGTCGGCGTGTTTCGCGTCTTCGATCACACTTACCCAGCACCCTAATGGAGACGAATATGAGATATCTGATCACCAGTCGTTCATTTCGAGCAACAACGATCTTTGCTGTGCTCGGTTTGCTCCTGAGTCGCTGCACACCCTGTGGCGTTACGTGTGCCGTTGTTCGCCTGGTGGATTCTCAGTCGGGCCGGCCAGTTAATGACGCGCAAATCGGATATCCGGGAACAGGGCTGGGTCCTTCCGATGTCGCATCGAACCTGATGGGACTCTATCCGATTCCGCTGTGTACTCGGTCTCTACCGATGGAGATCACATCGCCGACGCACCGCACTAAAACGACAACGTATGTGCCGATGCCGCCAGGCGAGGCGTGTACCGATGCACGCCCGGTGGTCACAATCCTGCTCGACCCGAGTTGAGGCATTTGCTTGGGTAAGCGGCACGCGCCTCGTTGGTTCGCCGAACGCCGTGAGCCCATGGCTAAACGACGTGAGTTTAGTGCTTGCGGGACGCGACGATGGTGTTGGCGTGTTTCGCGTTCTCGATCACACTTACCCAGCGCCCTAATGGAGACGAAAATGAGTCATTCAATCAACGTTATTGCGATGCGTGCCACCGGGTGTCTTGCGGCCCTCGGTCTGTTTTTCAGCGCCTGTACTCCATGCGCGATGGGGTGCGCTGCTGTTCGCCTTGTAGATTCTCAGTCGGGTCGACCCGTTAACGACGCGGTCATTGATTTTCCGGGACAGGGCGGAGCGCGATCGTTTGTTGCGTCGAATCTGCAGGGAATCTATGACATACCGCTCTGCACGCGGTCCCTCCCCCTGGAGATTACATCACCGACGCATCGGACAAAAACGACGACCTACGTGCCGATGCCTCCGGGAGAAGCGTGCACAGTACAGCGTGAGCTTGTCACAATCCTGCTCGACCCGAGTTGAGGCCATCGAGATAGCCCTCCGCGGGACAGTAGTACCGCTCTCTGCCCATGACATGCGCGGTGCGTGCGCAAATGCTTATCTCACACCTGCTGTAAACCCGTGCGTTTTGCGGTCTTAATCCAAATCGGCTTGGCCTTCTCAACGACCTCTTCGATGTCAAACACTTCTACCCGGGACAACACAGATGCTACTCTCGGTGATCCGTTGTCGGAGTTCTGCGCATCGCAGAACAGAAAGCAAGGTGAGGTCCGTGCTCGAAGTGTTGTTTCCGCCGTCGTTGGGCCGCCCCAAGGCGACTGCGCGAGCCGAGATGGCAGAGCAGTCTATGAGCACAGCGTTTGGCTGCGCAGTGCGCGTCACCGTGGCCGAAAACTATGCTGAGCTCATCAG
This sequence comes from Myxococcales bacterium, assembly GCA_031386385.1. Classification (GTDB taxonomy): domain Bacteria; phylum Myxococcota_A; class Polyangia; order Polyangiales; genus JANNCG01. The sequence continues at coordinate 10,869 of JANNCG010001435.1, read as the reverse complement.
CAAGCCTCTCGCGGGCAACGCTGGGCTTGTGTGGGCACCGGCAGGCGTTTGCGCGCAGTTGTCGTCCGTTGCCGCGAGGGTGTTTCAGGTCGTTCGCGCGGGGAGGACGCACTACCGTTCGGCGCTGGTGGTATCGACGTCGTCGAAGCTCGAGCTCGACACCGTGCGACAAGCCCGTGGCCTGCGCGCTGCTTGGGTTGATCCGCATTCGCTAGGCGGATACCTGCTCGCGATGGACTTGCTTCGTCGCCGTGGAGTCAACGCGCGGCAGGTGTTTGCAGAGCAACTGTTCATGGGGTCACATCCAGAAGCGCTCGCTGCGGTCAGCGACGGACGCGCGGACCTTGCCGCTGTCACAGCGTGGACAGGCGAAGACCAAGACGCACGTAGCGCAGTCGCGATGCACATCGGTCCACTTGAGAGCCGCCTCGCGATCCTCGCGATCACCGACGAAGCGCCGACGGACGCGCTGATCTTGTGCCGGGGCGTAGACCCAACCGTGGTGAGAGCGATCGAAGAGCTGTTGGATGTCGGAGCTGTAGCCACTCGCAACAAGAGCTTTCTCGCGGTGGCGATGGGCGCTGATCGGTATGTGGCTTCGTCGATCGATGTGTATGCGCAGCTGCAGCGACGGCTCACGCAGAGCATTGCGCCGTATTAGACCGGGTCTTTTCGCACGCTCAAGTTGTGAGCAACGATCTTGCTGCGCGCTAGGTCGAGTCTACGGCGTCGGGAGACACATCTGCGCGCCCGGTGGTCCGCCGCACGCGCCAGAGGGGCAGCACTGCCGAACAGCATCGCACGATTGGCCAACCGTTCGGCACATCGGATCCGCACACACCATCCCGCCTGGACCTCCGCGTTGCATGCAGACTAAGGTCCCGCAGCAAGCGTTTGCGCCGGGGAGACCACAGGGTTCGCCACCGGCGGCACAGGCAATGGGTGCACAACGATTGCCTTCAACTCCCGGACCGCAGCGAAGGCCGGGGCAACAGAGGGGGCCGTTGTCGAAGCAGTTGAGTCCTGCCATGACGCAGGCTCTCGCGTCAGCGTTGGGCACATCTGGGGCTGAAACAACATCCGTGCTCGTTGGCACATCGGTGCCGTTTTGTGTGTCGATACCCACGACGCCTAGATCGCCGATCGTCTGCACATCACTCCCGTTCGGGACATCCTGGACGCTGCCGTCAGCTTGGTTGTTGCCCGAGTCTGTGAGCACCGGAGCGCCCGTGCATGCCGCGATGTTGAGCGCACAAACAAAGAGCGCTGAGAGTGAGAGAATTTTCATGGTCGAACTATTTGTCGGGGAGAATATTGAAAAACGGCCTGTGGCGGCAGGCCGCTGCGTGAGCAGTGAGTTTGCAGGTTGCGTACCATACCCCCGGCTCGGTGCATCTGTTCACGTACTCTGCAACGAAACCTTGGATTTTGCCTTCTTAATCTTCAGCGGCGTCGCCTTCTCTACGCTGTCTTCGAGCTCATAAACCTCGAGTCGCGCAGGTTCTGCACGAATCACTGCGACACGATTGTCACCCAGCCAGGTGGTCTGGGTGCAGTTGTCCAAAACGTCGACGACGCGACAGGCTTCGGGATCGAGAATGCGAAGCCCGTGCAACCCGAGGGCCACGCGGCCGCCGGGAGAAACTTGGAGTTGGTTTGAGTACGACGGAAACTCAAGCCGGACCGAACCGTCGCGCTCGAAGACTACGCACTTGGGCGATTTGCCAAATGTGACTGAAACAAAGCGCCCCTCGGGAAGCACCGCGACCAGATAGCTGGGACCAAACTTCACTCGCAGCGACTCTCGGTGTGCGGCGCGGTCAAACACCGCCAGCTCTTTTTTGCCCACAGCGACAACACGCTCGCTGTCCAACGCCGCCGCGAGGGCTTTTAGGTTGGGCCACTCGGTGTGTGAAATTCCAGTCTCAATCTCTTCTCCTTCGGAAGTCACGACCCAATCCCCAGAGCCGTCCGCACACCACTGCAGGTCGCTAAAAAATCGCGAGCTCGTACACGCGAGCGTGGCTGTGCACTCGCCGTGCATCGCAGCGCCAAAACCAAACCTACGTGCGCCGTCCCGGGCGACCACAAACACGGACTGCCCGTTGGGCTCGTGTCGAGTAAACATCACCTCGCTACGTGAGAGTGTCCCTTGCGCTTGCATCGCATCCAGCGAGAGGGAGCATTGATCCGCGAGGGTGTCTGCATCAAGCGCGAGCTGCACCCCGCCGCCCTGCGGCTCCCAGATGATCATCTCGCTCTGCTGCGAGGCAATCGCAACGGTAATCTTCTTCGCCTTTCGCACACGAACAAACACCGACCTAGCGTCGCGTGAGGACTCAAGATTCGAGGGCATTTGGTCTTCAAAAATTCGCTGTGCGATAAGCTTCATGTGTTGTTGGTGCGAGAGATTGGATCACGCTCGCCCCGGCCGTCAACAGCCCGTACAAAATCTTGCAACCGCCCTGCGTACACGTCGTCTCGAAGCTTGTCGGCTTCGGCTGTTAACAGCTCGCCAATCTGCGCTTCTTCGGTGATCACTTGAGGCTCGCCGTGTGAGACAAACACATCGGGCCACTGGTCCTCACAGAACTCGTACCGCAGCGCGATGGGGGTGACCTTGAGCTGTTTGCGCACCGCGACGAAGCCCGCACCCTCGGCGCACGCGAGGGGACGATAGTCCATCGGCTGCTGTTTTCCCTGTGGAAACATCACGATCCGGTTGCCCGCCGTCTTCGCTTGGGTCAAAATGTACTTCACTGATCCCACACGCGTACTCGCTGACGACAGGTCCACACCGAAGGCCCCAAGGTATCGAAAAAACGCGTACCGCTTCAGGTTGCGCTCATCCATCATCACGTAGGGCTTCGCCTTGGGCCAGTGAAACTTGTCCAGATAGATCAGCAACATGGGGTCCCACCACGCCACGTGTTGCACCACCACCATCGACGCTGCGGGGTCAGGCGTTAAGTTGCCGCGTACCCAAAGAGCGTGAAAGTTTCGCCTCAGGGCAAAGCGCGTGTACCGACTAAACACGGCGCTAAAAAGGGGCCAATGGTCGGCTTTAATCACAGCGCATCACTCATCGAATACTTCGTCGTCATCACCGTCCGCTTCGCCGTTGTCCGCAGTCGTCGCTGAAGAAGCACTGGGGCCATGGTTTGTGGTCTTCGCATCCGTATCGCTGGCATCGGAGCCCTCTTTTGGTAAGCGAATTTTCGGCGTCTTTGGGTGGCGACGGTACAGCAAGATCGTCCCGCCGATCACCTGAGCGACAGCGCTGTGGGTCTTGCTTGAGAGCAGCTCACCGGCTTCTTTTTTGCCCTCCGGAAACTCAGGGTTGATCTTCACCTTCACCAGCTCGTGTTGCGTAAGTGCCGCGTCGAGGGCGGCCACGACACCGTCGTCTATGCCGGATTTTCCCAGGCGAACGAGCGGTGATAGGGTGTTGCCCAAAGAGCGGAGGTGGCGTTTTTGTTTTCCGGTGAGATTCACAATATTCACAATCTTGGCCGACTATACACGCGGAGGGTCAGAAGCCCTCACATCGATTTTCTCTTCACGATGTTTCGCGAGAGCATCCCGTGCGCCATGGTGATCCCTGCGCGCAGAGACGCTCCGCAGTGGAGGGCCTCACTTAAGTGCTCCATGGTGAGCCCCGCGCCGAGGGCTTGTTGCGTGTACGAGTCGATACAAAAGGGACACTTCTCAGTGTGCGCGACCATAAAACCAATGAGCAATTTTTCACGCTTTGTGAGCTCGCCTTCTGCGAACGCGGCAGAGTAGTACTCCATGAATTTCTTCCATAGCTCGGGCGCGTGCTCGCCCATTTCACCGAAGTGCGCGAGGTCTTTGTCGTCGAAGTAGGTGGCCATAGTGGGGGTGATGACTTTCTAGAAGTGAGTGGGGACGGTACGCTCAGTGTGAGCGCTTGGTTTTGGACAACTGTGCAGCAGAATCTCTGCTCACGGGGCGCTATCCAATCGAATGCGAGCTTGCGGGGCTCGTGCGAGGCCAAATGTACTCAATATCGTCACACGCGACACCTCGAATGGTGTCGTGAGCGCGAAGGACTCTCGTCCGCACAAAGCCGATCTTCTCAAGCACTCTGGACGAAGCCGTATTGCGAGGCAATGGGGTCGGTGGCCAACCGGAACTCGGACTAAATTTTGTGCGAGTCCGGCGTTTTCAGAGCCAGAATGAAACGACAGTGACTGTTGGGGCTCTCTTTTTGATAGCCGCTCCCGCGGCCAGAACTGCCAGCTGCGGATGCGCGAGCCTCTCGCTTTCACGGCTTGAGACCTTGACAAGCATCTAACAAACTCGAACTATTCTCTCATAATGCCTGGACGAAATTTAAGGGCTACGTTTGCTCTCATGATTCAGGCGACGATCGCGACACAGCTTTCAGGTTGTGCGTTAGCCGGTGGTCCATCCGATGGCGGAGCAGACGACGTCCCGTCCCTTCGCTGCATCGCAGCTGGCGCTTTGCCGTCCGCTGGTCTGCTGCGTGGATGCAATCTCGGTAACCTCGCGTTTGCGGGGTGCGGGCCCAGCGAGCTGTTTTGCGATCGACCGCTTTCTGATCGGGTGATGGGCAGGCTCGATGCTTCAGAGTGCGAGAGTATCTGTTGTCGAACACCGCAATGGAGCTACAATCCCTACTGTACCGTTTCACACGTGCAGGGCTCTAGCCCGCGCCAATTTACTATTAGCTGCGGAGGATGCTCGGTTGACGGACGCCGAACAGACGGAATTCGCGTCGATCACGAAAGCGCATTGGACATAGGTTGCGACGTCGCGCGATATTTCGCGACGATGGCCGCAGGCGAGGCAGGCTCGGTGAGAGCGTTCGAGCGACTGGTGACAGAGCTGCTGGCGCTTGGTGCTCCGATGTCTCTCGTGTCACAAGTGCAAGTGGCCGCGGCGGACGAGCAACGCCATACACAGGCCGCCGGCGAGTTTGCCAGAACGTTTGGTGCCGAGCCGCTGGGCTTCAGTGATTCGATTTCAAGCGCGACGCGATCAGCCTTTGAAATCGCAGTCGAAAACGCAGTGGTCGGTTGCGTCGAAGAGTCTTTCGGCGCGCTTGTAGCGACGTGGCAGTCCACCCATGCCACGCAATTTCGCGGGCGAGAATTCTTCTCGATGATCGCGGACGATGAAACGCGACACGCGGAATTGGCTTGGCAAATAGCAGAATTTCTTGAATCTCATTTGAGTGAACCCGAGCGCTTGATCGTCCTCAACGCCTCGCACCACGCCATGGACTCGATAGAGCGAAAAGTGTATTTGCCATCAAGCGAACTTTCGGCGTGGGTTGGCGCTCCATCGAATGACATACTCCACCAGCTAGCGCAGCGATTTCGAACCGCGCTCCTCACGCGCTTTTGGGCACCACGTACAGATTCAAGCAATTGACGGGCTCGTTTGGTTGCGATGGGCTTTGAAGATGAGCTCTCGATGCCATGATTTGCCGCGCTAAACGTTGCAGAGGTGAGGCAACTCGCCACATGCCGTGGCTAGGCGCAAAGACCCTGGATTGCTGACGATAAATCGGTTTGCTGTCATTGTGAGGTTCTTCTACCCTCACGCTCCAAATGAGCAGCCCCAAACGTCCCGGCAAACCCGCTGCAAAGCCATCGTCCGAACCCAAATCCAAGTCTCCCGTGCGCGCACCGAAGGCGCTCGTTGATGGTCATATTCCCGGAGTGATCTTGGACCACCGCGCGATCGTGATCGACGCTGACCCGCGCTCGCTGGCCCGCGCTCAAGCGCTCACACAGAGCATCGTCCGCCGCAAGAAGCGTATCGCTGAAGAGTTTTATGACCTTGGTCTTGAGTTGGTTGAGCTCAAGCGCAAGGGGTACTATCGCAAGGTGTACGGCTATCCAACGTTGAGCGCGTTTCTCGACGGCTTTGGTTTGTACTCATCGACGCAGGCCCGCAAGCTCATGAAGATCGTCCAATCGATGACTCGCGAGCGAGCCATTGGGCTCGGTGTCGAGAAGGCTTACGCGAGCGTGGTGCTCGTTGAGGCCACACCCGAATCGGACACCGCCGAAGAGATCTTCGCCCGTGGCCGCAAAGTCTCCGGAAAGAAACCGGCCAAAGCCTCCGTGCGCGATTTTGTCGAAGAGACCAAAGCGGTGCGGGCCAGGGCAAAGCCACGCAAAGTGCGCAGTGAAAAAGAGCGACTCGAAGCCGCCACGGTTGACAGCGGTGTTAGCAAGCTTCGGGCGCTGCTCGCTAAAGTGGGATTAGAGCGTGTGACGATCAAGCTCGGCGAGGACGAGGCCGTGATCCGCATCTCTCGCTCTCAACTGGTGGTCCTCGGGAGCGGGAGCGCGAAGCGGAAGCCGGACTAAATTTTTCGCGCACCCTTTGTTTTTGGCTGCGAAATGAAACAACAGTCACTGTTGGCTCTTTGCGCTGCGCTTGTGACTATCCATGGCGCTCAACTCGCAGGCGGACGCCTGACATCCCTAAGCCGGCGTCGTCTCGGCGGTGCCATTGCCACCCATCGAGGGCGGTATCGTGTGGATAAATCGCTCACGCTTGCCACGGCGGATCCAAAACCCCCAAACGCATTGTCACCCTCAAAAGTGTACGCTGCTACCCGTTCGGTTCCCGTGACACTCCCACGAAATACACTCGCGGTGCCGCCCAGTTCCACGCGCGGCGTCGGTGCCCTTGGGGCGCCAATGATCAAGTCATCGAAGCCATCACCGTCGATATCACCAGCACCGGCGACGGATCTCCCAAACTCTGCCATCCATCCTTGCCCTTCGAGAATTCGCGCGGGCATTGGCGCAAGCCCATTTATGCTTCCGTGAAAAACGCTCGCACTGCCAGAGTTCAAGGGTCCAGCACCATATGCGCCGACCACGAGATCGCCGTAGCCATCGCCGTTGACGTCGCCTGCCGCTGCCACAGAATCCCCAAATAGTGCTTCTCCGACGAGTCCCGGCAATTCGCCGAGAGGGGCGAGCGGGATACCGTCAGCACTCCCATGAAGGACGAACACTGAGCCTGCCGCAGTAGTCTTTCCGATGGCTACGTCGCCGAAGCCATCGCCGTTGACATCGCCAGCACTTGCCAGCAGCCCGCCGAGCCTAGGTTGTTGCCCGAACCCCTCAATCACCTGCACTGCCACAGCGGACAGCCCATCAATCGTGCCGTGGTACACCCACACCGCGCCATCTGTAGCGTGACGCGGGAGCCCGAGATATGAGCCAACCACTACGTCGCTGAATCCGTCACCGTTGACATCACCAGCGCTTGCCACCCGCCTGCCAAAGCGCCCATCACGCGTCATGCCTTCAATCGTTTGCGTTGGGGCCCTTGGCAGCCCACTGGCACTCCCATGAAACACACTTACGATTCCAGCGAGCTCGCGTCCTGGTGGCGACGAAGTAGGCCCGCCAACAACGACATCCGCAAATCCGTCCGCGTTCACATCGCCGACACCCGCGACAGACCAGCCAAACCAATCGTTCGCCGCAATTCCCTCGAGGGTCAGTGTTGGCGCCATTGAGATGCCGCTCACACTCCCATGAAACACGCTCACAGTGCCCGCGTTGAGGCGTCCTCCCGGTGCAGCTCTTGCGACTCCAAAAGCAAGGTCGCCAAACCCATCACCGTTGACTTCACCTGCGCTTGCGAGCTCCGTGCCAAACCAACTGTTCTCAGCCACTCCCACAAGAATCCGAGTTGGCGCGATCGACACGCCCGCCCGAGTTCCACAAAATACGCTAGCGGCACCGGTCCGCAATTGTCCGTCTCGCGGCGCAAATGGCGCTCCAACGACGACGTCATCAAGTCCATCGCCGTTGATGTCCAGATGCGGGTTGGAGCTCGTGTCAATGCCACCTGAGTTATCCCTCGCGGGCACATGAAAAAGCCAAGTTGGACTATAACTTATTGCTGTTGCGACTCCAACTGTTGCCCTTAGGCGCCAAAACACGACTGAGCGAGGGGGCAAGGGCATAGCGGGACGCGTCGCGTGTCCGACAGCGCGTATCGTTTCGATCACGTTCGAACAACCACGATCTGCGCACAGCTCAACCACCGCACCATCCATGTCCGGTGGCAATATCCAACGAAGAGTCGGTCGGCGCAGACTCACGTCTCCCAACGACAGTGGCATCACAGGCCGCGGAAACGCTCCCCTCACAACACAGCGCCCACCTAGAGCCTCAAAGCCCGCGTTGCAGTCTGTTGAGCAGACTCCAACAACACATGCTGTGGTGGCATTGGCGATGACTGGACAGGCGTTGTCGCATGCGCCGCAGTGACGTACGGAGCTGCTCAGGTTGTCCTCGCACCCGTTGGCGATGTTGTGGTCGCAGTCGGCGAAGTCTGCGTTGCACCGAGCGATCAAGCACTCGCCGGCAACGCAACCAGCAATCCCATTCGCGGCGGAACATACCTTCGAACAATCCCCGCAATGACCCGGGTCCATCCGTAAATTGTGGCAAGCCATCACCGCTCCGACGCCGCAGGCTGAGTCCGGGGCGGGACAATTGAGACGACATTCTCCCGCGACGCACACTTGATTGATGAGGCACGCCGTCTCGCAAGCACCGCAGTGGTTGCTGTTCGTTTGCAAATCGACGCAGCCGGTGTTTTCACAGGCGATCGTTGGCATCGGGCACACGTCACTATCGGTCGGAGAATCCGGCGTCTCACGCACATCGGCGACGTCGGACGTCGGCCCATCGGGCGTGGGCTCGTCCCGAAGCGCCAAACGATCAAATCCGTTGGCGTCGTGGGAGGATTCTGCATCGGGATGGCTCCCTACAGCCGTTTGCACGGTGCACGCGAAGGCCGCGAGCGAGACCGCCAAGTTGAGTGACTTGAGAAACATCGCGAGGTGTTGACAACACTACGACGTTCGGATTTGCGCGGTCAAGATCGATAGCTGCATCGTCGCAGGTTACGATGTCTTGTGCAGTCTCATCGCGTACCGCTTCTCACACTGCAACTCGAATCACGCTCAGGCCCCGCACTCTCAGCGATTTTCCCTCAAGTGTGATCGGGTATGCCGCATGCTAAATCCAAAGCAACCTGACTCGAGACGTAAGCGCTTAAGCCCGATGTTTAGCTTATCAGCGCTGTTCAGCGATGACGACTTGAACCGCCATGGCTTCGAGCAACTTGTGATCCGCCCCGCTGTTTTCATCGCGAGCGATAGGCTAAACCCTATGTTCGAACGTACTCAATATCATCACACACGACGCCGCGAATCGTATCGTGATCGCGAAGCACGCGTGTCCGCACAAAGCCGACCTTCTCAAGCACTCTCGATGAAGCCTCATTGCCAACGGTGACCGTGGCCACCATGCGCGTCACGCCCATTGCGCTCAGGTGCGCAACCACCGCGCTCACCGACTCGGTTGCATAGCCTTGGCCCCAAAAACCGGGAGCAAACAGGTACCCCACGTTGGTCGCCTCGTTTGCAGTAGTGATCTCTGCGTCAATGCCTCCCAAGCACTGACCATCGCTGCTTCGTCGCACCACCCAGTTGAGCCAGGCTGCACTTTTGTCGAGCGAAACACGCGACTCAAGCCGCGTCCAGCGCGCACGAAGGGCCTCGACGCTCGTGGGTGGTCTGAGCGAGATCCATTGATAAATGTCCTCGCTTTGCATCACGTCAAAGTACTCCGATGCGTGCTGTACGAGCTGCGGTTCGAGCACCAGCCGTGGGGTGCTTAGCGAAGCGTTGAGTGCATGCGCGCGTTCACTGGTCATCATATTGGTTCAAGCCTTGGGGAGATCGCGTTCCAGTCGTCGAGGGTGTCGACGTCCCGCTCAACTGCGAGCGTAGCGACAGAGACGTTGTGCTCGTTCAAGCGGGTCATGCTCTCTGCAAACACCCGCTCAGTGCTCCACTGCATCTGGTGAAACACCGGCAAATCTCCACGTGAAGTACCAATCAAATAGTACCCCCCATCAAGCGCCGGTCCAAGGACACACTCACTTGTGCGAAGCGCTTCAATGGTGTCGTCAATCGTCTTCGCCGTGACAAACGGACAGTCGGTCCCAATCACTATCGCGTTGCGCTTATGGTTGCCCGGCTGGCGCTCGCTGCGTGTGAGCGCTGTCGTGATCGCAGAGTGCATTCGCACACCAAGATCGCCGTTGCTCTGCGCCTCAAGCAAGTCCGGTATGCACTCGATTGCCTGCAACCACTCGAGCATCGCAGTGCGTGAGTGTGTGCTGTCAGGCGTGTACGCAACGGTGACGGTCCATCGACGATCTGCCACACAAATTGCTCGCAATACGTGAGCCGTAAGGAGTTGATAAATCGCCAGTGCGCGCGCATCGCCGACGCTCGATGCGAGCCGAGTCTTCACCGTCCCCAACACCGGAGTGCGAGCAAACACGATCACCTCGGTGTCACTCATCAACGATCTTCACTTCGTGCGCTTCGCCCGGCTGAGGCCACGCAAAACGGCTCATCTGTGCGTCGATCACCCGCTCCGGAACCTGCCTCTCACGCTTTCGATTGCGCCCCAACGCGGTCTCGCGCGAGACGTCAAAAACCCAGTAGGTCACCAGGGCTCCGTAGCTGTGGCACAAATCTATAACTTTTGCGCGATAGTCTTCGATCACGTTGGTGGCATCGTACACGGCTTTGCCCCGTCGGCGAAGGACCGCTTGAAGCTCTTCGCGACAGGTGCGGTAGACTTCTGAGGGGTTTCCCTGTTCGTCGGCGGAGCCATAGAGCGCTTCTCGGGTGTCATCGGGCGAGATTCGCGCCCACTCGTCGCCAAGCTGCTCGATCACAGGTGCTCGACAGGGAATGGCCGCTGCACCGGCTTGATGTGACGGTGCGCGCCATTCTGCGTGCTGCAAGTTTTGAGG
>JANNCG010000393.1:0-4106 GCA_031386385.1 Myxococcales bacterium | reverse complement strand
CGCAGCGCGCGGCGAGATGGTCCCTTGCACGTTGCGAGTCGCGGCGCTCACTTTGGTCTCCCCTGTGTTGCTCGCGGTCCTGCATCAGGGACCCCTCGGTGGTAGTGGATGTCGTCTTTTAGACGTCGATAGTTTTGTGCATGAGCATGTCGCCCGATGGCTCGATGCGTACGCAATGAACAAGGCAATGTCATAGAACACAGTCATTTGTTGGCTGTTTTTTTTCTAGCAAAACGAGAATACGAAATGAAAAAAGAATCAGTTTTTAGCGCTCTTGGGATGTTTGGTTTTGTCGCAGTCGCTGCCGGATGTGGTCCTGCGATGATGGGGGTTCCGACGGTACCTTCGCAGGTCGTTGGGCACTGCATCTACATGAACAACTTCTCTGGAATGTCTGAGTGCCGAGACTACCTCGGTGCTGGCTGGACCCCTGCGATGGTGACCGCGGACTGTCAGCGCAAGAACTCAACGGCTGTGCTCGATATGGCATGCAGCTACCCAAGCACGATGGGCCAATGCATTCTCGATGCAAACCGCCCCAACGTGACGCGGCTGACTTTTCCTGGTACGGATGCGTCCAAGTGCGCGTCGACCAAGACGGGCTGCGAGTTCTGGGGCGGTGGTGTCTTTGTGCCCAGCACCCTTTGTGGCGGAGTCGCCAACTTGCCTCCCGAGATGCGAGCAGATTTGCCAGTGTTTCGTCAGCCAGTCCTCGCTTGTATGCCCCCTCGTGACGGCGAGCCAGTGGGCATGTCTCCTGGCGGCCAAGTTTGCACCTGGGGAGCAATCTCTGCGTGCACCGAGCCGGGACGAAAGTACGGCGACTATGGTTCGTGCGAGAACGTGCTGACACAGCGGCCCTACTATCCCGTGGCACGAGCACCTGCCCGCGCACCGGACGCGCGCATGCAGAATCCCGAGTACGTTGCTGAGCTGAACTGGGCCCGCAGTCAGATCGAGTCCTGTGCATGCGTGTGCTGTCACTCAACGCGCACAGCACCCCGCGGAACCTCGAACTGGTTTGTCGAGGCCGAGGGCAACTGGCTCGACACCTTTCACGACTCAGGTCTCGCGCTCGGAGCAGGCTGGGTTGATTCATCCTCGTTTGGCGCTTATCCACAAGCAGAGAATCACGGATTCGCACGCACAACGTCGGGCTTTCCATCGACGGATCCCGCACGAATGGCGCGCTTTTTTGCAGACGAGCTCACCGCACGTGGACGCACTCGTGAGAGCTTCGCGACCACGCCACCTTTCGGCGGACCCATCTACGCTCAGAGCACCTTTCGTCCCTCGGCGTGCGCGATGGGTGAGGGCATCGCCGCCAACGGGACCATCTCGTGGCAGGGCGGCGCAGCACGCTACGTGTACGTGTTAGAGACAACCAGCGCCAACCCAGGTGTTCCACCCAACTTGGACATGCCCGCGGGGACCGTGTGGCGAGTGGATGTACCCTTCACGGGGATGGGCGTCGCGTCGGGGATCACTTACGGGACAGCCCCTGCTGGTTTCACGCAGCGGTTTCCGGCAATGGGTCCAGCGCCGACGCTCACCTCGGGTCGGCAATATTATCTCTACGTGATGCAAGATGTCGGGATCCCGATCACCCGCTGCTTGTTCAACGCGCCGTAAAAACGCATCATCTGGCCCAAGTGCACCCCGCGCAGAGGACAAGCCTCCGCGCGGGGTGCCCCTCGGCCAGATGCTCCGCTAAACAAAGTCACCGTCTCGTGGTCGAAGTTTTCGCAGCATAAAAAGCCTCGCTCATGTGGCGTGACTCAAACCAGGCAGAGACGCCCGGGATGTACGTCACCATGCATCACAATTTTTTCGACCGAATTACCCTCCGAGGCCCACAGTTTATCTTCGGCCGGCTGCACTACTATACCAACTTTCAGTTCGAGTGGTTTGAGTACGGCGCTTGCTGTTTTGGCAACGGACAGATGCAGTCTGAGAACAACGTGTGCCAAGCCCGCAACGCGTGCCCGTTGCAATGCCAAGATCCCAGCCCCTGCGGTGACGATGAGTTCTTGCCCAACTTCACGCGCGCGCTGGTCGACAACTGGGACACCAACGGGTTCGGCAATATTCGTTCGGTGGGTGATTCTGCACGCAATGGTGCGATTATTTCTGTGCGCAATCCCGGCGGCGTGTTTGATCCGCGGATGCAGTATGGATACACCCCTGAGCCAGCAGACGACTCGTTGATCACCCGCGTTCGTGCCGGCGCAGGACCTCGGGTGATGTATTGTCGGCCGTAGAGCGGGTTCCCAAACCACTGTCACCCGCGATGTCACGTTCGCTGCTACACGCAACGACCCGTGCCACGCCAGTGGTTTGAGAAGCCGATTGCGTGAACTATTTGCCACACTGACGATGTCGCTTCTGTGGCGCGTTTGCGTCACTTCTGAGCGAGTTCGGCGTGGTATCAGCCTACCAAAGCAAAACTTGTTCATTCTTGCCGGTGGCGCGCCGCTTGCAGATTTATCCCTCGTATATGCTCCACCACGCCGCTGTCGCCGTCTTGTCCGCCGCGTCCCTATGGAACGCCGCTGCCGCCGTCTCGCTCGTCGCCCTGGCCCGTCGTAAGTCACCGAGCTCACCGGCCCCCGAGGGCGTCACGGTGCTGAAACCCCTCTGTGGACTCGACACCGCACTGCGGGACAATCTGCTGGTATTTTTCAATCAAACACATCCTCGATACGAGCTGATTTTTGGCGTCGAGGGTGAGGATGACGCGACGATTCCGTTGGTGCGGGCGTTGATGGCAGAGCACCCACAGGTCCGTGCGAGACTCGTTGTGCACCACAGTGGCCGAGGTCTGAATCCAAAGGTCTCTAACCTTCGCGCGATGCTCGAAGCCTGTCCCCCCACCTACGATTTGCTGCTGATCTCAGACTCCAACGTGCGTGTCTCGACAGGTTATGTGAGTGACATGGAGGCCACGCTTCGCAGTACGGGTGCGGGGTTGGTGACGAGCGTGGTGAGCGCCGATGGAGCTCAGACATTGGGCGCGCTGCTGGACAACACCACCATGAACAGCGACGTCGCACCAGGTATCGCGCTGCTCACCGTCAGCCGTCTTCACACCGCAGTCCTGGGAAAATCCATGCTCTTTCGACGCAGCGTGTTTGATCGCCTCGGCGGTTTTGAGAGCGTCGCTTCGCTGCTGGCCGAGGACTATGTGATTGGGCGAATGTTCTCTGAGGCGGGGTATCGGATTGCAGTCGCACACGAGTTTGTCCGCACGCCCTCTGCGCAGTTGAGCGTTCGCAGCTATTTTCAACGGCACCTTCGTTGGGCAGCGATGCGATGGCGTCTCGCCCCCGGGGGTGTGCTCGTCGAGGCACTCACAAGACCGTTGACCGGGGCTCTTGTGGCTCTGGCGATGGGACTGTCGCCGCTGTTGGTGATGCTCTGGGCGGTCGCGTTGATGGTGTTGCGCGATGGGCTATTTCATTGGCTCGCACGCGGTCCGCGGGGGTTGCTCTCTGCGGTCGCGTCAGGACCAGCTCGCGAGGTTGCGTCGCTGCTGATTGGTCTCGCAGCCCCCTTTGTTCAAGACGTGTGCTGGCGCGGAAAGCGCGTTCGGCTGTCTGCGGGCACGCGGTTGTATCTTCGCGCACCACGCGGTGAGCGCCGTGCAAGACACCCGTCGCCAACGTAGGTGAACACGTCGTGTGAACGAGCTCGTTCAGCCGTGTGAACGTTTCGCGTACTCATCGCTCTCAGGAAGCTCGGGATCACCCTCGTCGCAGGGTGCAATGAGGGCTTTAGCGTTCTCGCAGGGTGCAATGAGGGCTTAGCGTTCTCGCGATGAGGACTTAGTCTTTTTGCAGGGTGCAATGAGGGCTTAGGCTCTTTGCAGGGTGCAATGAGGGCTTAGCCTCCTCGCACCCTGCGATGAGGACTTAGCCTGCTCGCACCCTGCGATGAGGACTTAGCCTCCTCGCACCCTGCGATGATGCACATAGCGGTGTGAAATAGAGCCAGGCAGCGGCGTGAAATGGAGCCACTCCCAACGGCAGAGTTGAGACTCTGCAGGAGATGCTCACCATGGATCAAACGTCGATTATTCTGCATTCTGTCAAACAGCTCGGGATGTC
>JANNCG010001410.1:0-10579 GCA_031386385.1 Myxococcales bacterium | reverse complement strand
GCTCTCAGTGGATCTACAGGCGGTGAAGAAGACCCACGAGCGGCAGGGACTCTAGGGGTCATTGCTGACCGAGAGCTACCGCGGTGATCGTGACCTTGCTCAATTTGCAAGGAGCCACGGTCGAGTGCGGACGCTGTTCAACGCCTGTAGATCCACTGAGAGCGCCCAAGGTAGCGATTCGTTCAGAGCGGTTTCGCTACTACTGCTCGGTGGCATGTTGGGACCTACGTCAACAGACTCATTTGGGATCTGACCTGCAAAATCATTCGTCAGATTCTCGAGTGGATGTACACGATTCGCCGTCAGCCTTGCTGATTGAGGCACCCGACGAGCCAACTGATGCTCTCGAATCTTCGATCGTCGACAGCGACACGAGCGGGCGGGAGGCCGACGACACAGAGAGCCAAGAGTTGACGGTTCGGGCCTTGGCTCCCTTGGTCGAATTTGTCGGAGAGCCGACGATGGACCAGGTCCTTGAGATGCTCGGGATTGACGGTGAAAAACCAGCAATCGTACGTCGAGAGCATGCGGCGTCGATGGTGGGCGCTCGCCGCGTGCTTCACACGCAGACCGAGAACAAAGACGAGCTCGTGGTGCTGGTCGCGGCGTTTGTCGTAGCCATACTGTCTGGTGCAGTTCTTTGGTTGGGCGGTTGGATTGCGCTCATTGGGACAGCCTTGATGGCCGTTGTTGCAGTTGGGCTCGGCGCCCACTCTCTGTGGCAATTGCGTGAGAGATTGCTGTGGATTTGTTGTGCGCCTCCGATGTTAGGGGCGGGCTGTGCGTTGCTTCGAGCCATCACTCACCATCGAACGGCGACCTCACTAGCCCTCGCAGCGAGCGTGAGTGTGGGCACTGCGATCGCAGCATTTGCAGTTCGTCGCGCCATGCGACACTCGCACGAACAGCTGTTGTCTCAGCGCGACACGCTGCCTAGAACTGCTCGAGTTGGAGGGGGCAAAGTGATGGAAGTGCACTCGATTCGCGCGGGTGAAGAGGTGTTTGTCGAATCGGGAGAGTGTGTGGGTGTGGACGGTGTTGTTCGCGAGGGCAAGGCACAGGTCATTACGCCATCAGGTGTTCGCGACGTCCATGTTGGGCAGCCCATTTTAGCAGGGACAGTGCTGCGCACTGGCGCACTCACAATTTTGGCTACACGAGCCGGCGACGATGTCGCGATGATGCGAGTGGCCACGGTGGCTGAGTCGACTCAGCAACACGCTTTGACTTCTACTCGAGCCATTTTTCTCTCCGTTGGATCTGTGGTCGCAGCTGTGCTGTTTGCCGGTGTGATCAGCACCGGATACCACGCTCGGGACTTTCTTACGTGTGCTGCTCTGGCGCTAGGGGCGCTGCCCATGACGTTGGCGTTGGCGTTGGCGCGAGTCCCCTGGGAGTTTGCGATTGTCGCTGGAATAGGCCGTGGAGTTCTCTTTCGAGATCAAGAGTCCCTGGCTCAAGCAGCGCAAATTAGAGCGCTTGTATTGTGCGTCAAACAGACCCTCACGCGAGGGGAGTATGAGCTCGTTGAGATTGTGTCGCTGGGCAAATTTGATGAACGCTCGTTGCTCGCCTTGGCCGCAGGCGCAGAGTCTGCAGCGCCAGAGCCTCTCGTCAATGGTGCCTTTGTTCGCGCAGCAGAGCAGCGAAAACTCAAAGCAGAGTTGATCAGGCGACCCGTGGTGACCCCTGGCCGTGGGGTGGTCGCTGCGACTGCAACTGGAGTGCAAGTATTGCTTGGGACACGCGCACTCTTTATCGCCGAGAGTGTGGCCGTCGCCAGCGCAGAAGAGGTGGCTCGATCCATTGAAGCCCAAGGTCGTCACGTGTTGTTTTTGGCCCTCAACGGTGTCGTAGAAGGTGTCTTTGGTCTCGATGATCCGCCTCGCGAAGAGGCTCGTGCGGCGGTGCAGCAGTTGATGGACAACGGTGTCTCTGTCGCGCTCGTTGGCGGAGAAAGCTCAGGGACATTGGCTGCGTTGGGGCTTTCTATTGATGTGGGACACATTCGTGCTGAGGTCGCTGTGGAGGACCGTGCCGCAGCGGTTCGGTCGATCGCAGAAGTTGCGGGTCGTGTCGCGGTTGCAGGACGAACTCCCTTGGATGATGGTGCGCTTGGGGCCGCTGATTTGTCCATCGCGGTGGAGGCCGCCGGGGGCAGTGGCGCTGAGACCGCAGTGGCGCTCACGGGAGACGATTTGCGAGATGTGGTGCAGTGCCTGCTTGTTGCACGAGTCGCGCAAAAACAGGCAGACCAGGTGCTGTTGGTTTCTGTGGCCGCGGCGATTGTCGCGATGGTTGGTGCGCTATTGGCGCCTACCCTGTCGCTGGCGGTGTTGGTGTTGTGGGTCGCCTCTGCGGTGGGCGCAGCGATTGCGCTGCGGACGGTCGAAGACTGGTAAGGACTGTCTGTCGAAATACGTGGCGCAGGAGGCTCTCACAAAAGACGCATTGAGCGGATGCAGACCTCGCGTCCACAGTGCTAAAAGAAGGCACCATGAACCCCGAAGATCGGTTGCTTGCACTGCGCAAAGAGTTTTTGACCCTCGAAAACGCCACGCATTTGATCTCTCATTCGCTGGGCGCGATGCCCAAACGCGCGAGAGAGCTTTCTCTGCAGTTTATTGACGAGTGGAATGATCGATCCATTGAGGCGTGGCGAGGGTGGCTTCCACGGGTGCGCGAAACCGGCGACGTGATCGGAAAGGTCCTTGGGGTTAGCGAAGGGACAGTCAATATTCAGCAAAACGTGAGCACTGCGCTACAGGTCGTCGCGAGCTGCTTGGAGTACACGCCGAAGCGCAACAAGGTGGTGTACTCGTCGATGGAGTTTCATACATGCCACTATGTTTGGCAGGAGCAAAAACGGCGAGGCGCTGATGTGGTTGTGGTCCCGTCGGCCGACAACATTCACGTGCCCATGGAGGAGCTGTTAGCGGCGATCGACGAGCGGACTTTGATTGTCCCGGTGTCACACGTGACGTTTCGATCGTGTGCACAACACGCTGTAAAAGAGCTGGTGAAAAAGGCTCACTCTGTGGGCGCCTACGTCTTGTTGGACTGCTACCAGAGCGCGGGAACAGTCCCGCTGGATCTCGAAGAATGGGAGGTAGACTTCGCCGTTGGTGGCAGTGTGAAGTGGGCGTGTGGCGGTCCCGGATGCGCGTACTTGTACACTCGACCAAGCGTCGCGAAGACTCTCGAGCCGGTGATGACAGGCTGGTTTGGGCACAAGCGACCCTTCGCCTTTGAGATGGATCGCGTGGACTATGCCGAAGAGCCCGCGTGGCGAATGGCCAATGGAACCGCACCTATTCCTGCGCTCTTTACCGCGCGCGCGGGGTGGGACTTGCTACTCGAAGCGGGCGTAGAGAACATCCGTGCGAAGTCACTGAGACAAACGAAGCTCTTGCGTGAGCATGCTCTCTCACGCGGGTTTAAGATCAACACACCCATGGATGACAACCAGCGTGGCGGGACGATCTTGTTTGATTTCGACGGCTCTGCGGCGGTCGTCCAAGAGCTAAACGCTAGGCGATTTTTCTGTGATTGGCGGCCCGGCGCGGGGATTCGGGCGTCACCGCACTACTTTACAACGGACGACGAAATTGAGGCATTTGTCAGAGAAATTGACCTGATTAGAGGCTCTGGCGTGCGCTCTAACACCGGCGCTGCGTATTGATGTTCTGGGCCCTATTTCGCCCAACAAGCACTCAAAGACGAGGTACAACAACAAGCCATGCTCGAAGAAGTTTTAGTCGATCTCAAGACCAATATCACCAAGGCGCAAGAGGCTCTTAAAGTGCAACTATCAAGGTTGCGCACAGGACGCGCGAGCGCCAACATGCTCGATAGTATCCGAGTGGATTATTACGGCACCCCCACCCCCATCAACCAGATGGCCAACGTGCAGGTGCCTGAGCCTCGAATGATCACCATCAAGCCGTGGGAAAAAGGCCAAGGCAAAGCGATTGATAAGGCCATTCGCGACTCGGGGCTTGGACTCAATCCGCAGCTGGATGGCGAGCTGATTCGCATTCCGATTCCGGCGTTGACTGAAGAGCGTCGCAAGGATCTGGCCAAACAAGCGCGCAAGATTGGCGAGGATTGCAAAATCGCGATTCGTGACGCGCGTCGTGGAGCCAAAGAGCTGATCGACTCCATCGTGGACGACGGAGACGTTGGCGAAGACGAAGGCGAATTGGCGTGGAAAAAAGGCGAAGAAATCGTCGTCTCTGGCAACAAAGGCGTCGACGAGATCCTCGCTGCCAAAGAAAAAGACATCATGACGGTTTGAGCGTTTCATTGGGCTGCTCAGGGTTTTGAGTTGTCGCGATGGACTTTTCGCTCCAATTTCGCCCACTTGAGTTGAAGGGCCTCACCTGTGCGCGCTGTGGTGAGACGATCGTTGCGGAGACCGGGTACTTCACTTCTCGGTTTGTGAGCAAGCATCCAAAGGTTCTTGGTCGCACGTGCGAGTTTCATCCAGCGTGCGCACTCGCGATGGACTTGTTTGGATTTTTACAGGCGGTTCATGAAGACAAAACGCCCTTCACAGGACGAGGATCGCTCGAAGAGGTGCTCGAAAACCGTACTGCGTTGATCAGAGCAAGGGCCGCAGAGCGCCCGACCACGCAGAAGGATCCGCTATACTCGCGATGCTTTCTGGTCGAACCGGCGCTCTCAATTCATGGTGGAGTAGAACAAAACGTTCCGTTTGTTCGTGACGCGAGCGGGCGACCAACGGTGCGAATCCTTTACACTGGCTCGCTGTTTCTTCAGCCAGGGACACGGTCTGCGCAGGTTCACCGACTGCTCGCAAATGGGTCATATTGTTCCGCGAAGCGCGAGTACCAATTTGTAGGGCCGACAGAGGATTTCGTGAATGCTACGGGGGACTGTGATTTGCCGCGCGAAGATCCTTCGGTGCCGATTGTGGGCACGCTGTCCGGCGTCTCAGTGAACCACCAAACTCCCGTGCGTGGACTCAGACATCTCTCCCTGTGGAATGCTCACGGACTCCCTCCACCTCTGCTCTGGATCATCGGTCTTCAGCGCAACAAACCCCGCGACGGCGAGACGCAAAAAGCTCGCGACGCACTCGAACAGGCAGGATTTAGCCCCGACGAATCTCCGGTCGTTTACTCGCGAGCAGTGGACTCGTCCGCGCTCGATACGCTCGTGACCGCGCTTGATGAGTACTTCGCATCCGGAGCCGAGCTTCGCCAAACACAAGACACCCTGTACGCCACCGCGACCCGTTTGCACCAACATCTGAAAGACGAACGCTGGGACCGGGTAGATGCGTGCTTTTGTGATTTTGCGGAGGGTGGGCGCTTTTCGCGTTACCTTGCGTATGCGTATGCTCGTCGAACTGAAGTGGTCCTGGTGGACTGCATTGAGCGCATGCTCGCAAACGATCGGGCGCTCATGGCGTGTGAGTTGCTCGATCGTCTTGCGGTGAGGGACGAGACTGTCCTGCGACGGGTGTTTGATGCGTGCCTCGTGACGGTGGTGGACATGAGCCGCGACGGCAACGAGTTTGCACGTAGGCTGCACATGGCGGCACACGCGCTTTGGCGAATCACGAGGCAATTTCCCCTAGAATCGTTGTGGATGGCGCTGATGGATACCAACGATCCAACACGAGCAAAACGTCTTGGTCATGTGATTTGCAGCTGCAACGAGCTCGCGGTGCGCACAGAGGTGAGGGAGCGACTGCACTCGTTGGAGGCACAAAATGACTCTCGGCAGATGCTTGCGCAGGAGCTGCTGAACCACATGAACGCGCAGGACTTGATCGAGTTGGTTCGCCGCAAGCCCTGAATCACAATTGGCGATCACATCCGTACGATCCTTCAACTTGCGAGCCCACAAAAAGTGTGGGAGTCGTCACATCGTCCACGAGCAAATGTGCGGGATAAACTGTCATCCTCCCGCCACGGAGACCCCCCAACTACAGCGACAAATACGTCTGCTCTTTGAGACCTTTTTCGTACTCAGCAAGCAAACGCATACCCTCTGTGGGCTTTAGTTTGTCCTGCTTAATCGCCGCATCGATCTGCGCTTTAAAGCGCGAGACCAAATCGCGATTGTCGTACTGCACCATGGCGAGCACATCGCTGATGGTGTGACCCGCGATGGTCTCTTCGATGTAGTAGCCGCAGTCTTCGTCTTCATCCAAAAAGACGTGAACCTCGTTTACGCGGCCGAACAAATTGTGCAAATCTCCCATGATGTCTTGGTAGGCACCGGTGAGAAAGATGCCAAGATAGTACGGGCCTTTGTCGACTTTGTGCAGACGAAGGGTGTCATGCACGTCGGTCTCGAGCGCAATAAACTGAGACACCTTGCCGTCGGAGTCGCAGGTGATATCCACCAGCGTACTGGTCTCGGTTGGCTCTTCGCAGTGACGATGAATCGGAACGATTGGAAACACCGCACCAAGCGCCCAATGATCGAGCAACGATTGAAACACACTGAAGTTGCAGATGTACTGATCCGCGAGCTGCCGTCGCAAGTCCGTGATGTCATCGGGGACCTCATTGGGCTCAAGTTGGCGGGCTAGCGATTCGATATTCTCTGCGATTTGCCAGTACAATGTATCCGCTGCGGCTTTGACATCGAGCTCTAACAAGCCCAACTCAAACATCTTCTGAGCGTCCTCTTTCACCTGCAAGAGGTCGTGCAATGACTCAAGCAGGTTGCGGCTATTGAGATGCTCAACGGTGTACCGAAGGTCGCGCAAGACTTTGTGGTCTACTTCGCCTGGAACATACTCAGCACCCTGTGTTTTTTCGATGGCACCGAAAGCCTCAACGATAAGCACTGAGTGCGGCGCCACGACAGCGCGACCGGACTCGCTCACAATGTTTGGATGTGGAACCCGCTCTTCGTCACACACATCCCCGATGTTGTAAACGATGTCACGAGCGTACTCTTCCATCGAGTAGTTCATTGAGCCGTGAAACGTGCTCCGAGAACCGTCATAGTCCACAGCGAGACCGCCGCCCACATCGAGATACTCAATTTGGCAGCCCATTTTACGCAGTTTTGCGTAGTACCGCGATGCCTCACGCACCGCGCGCTTGATCGTAAGAATGTCAGGCACCTGCGAGCCAATGTGAAAGTGCAAGAGCTTGAAAGCGCTACTCATGCCCTCATTCTTCAGGATCGCGGCGGCCTCTAAGATCTCTGCCACGCTGAGGCCAAACTTCGCGCCTTCGCCTGCGCTGGTTGCCCACTTGCCTGCGCCCCGCGAGACCAGACGCACGCGCATCCCGATCATCGGCTCAACGCCCATCTCCTTGGCGATTCGGCAAATCGCGCGTATTTCGCTGAGCTTTTCTGCAATCAAAATGACCTTCTTGCCCAACTTTCGTCCAGCAAGCGCCATCCGAATGAAGCCGTCATCTTTATACCCATTGCACACGATCAACGAGTCGTTGTCGGTGTGTACGCTGAGCCCTGCGAACACTTCAGGCTTGCTCCCGACCTCGATCCCATAGTGGTAAGGGCGACCGGCTTCGAGAATCTCTTCAACGACCTCTCGCAGCTGGTTGACCTTAATGGGGTACACTCCACGGTACGTGGCGCGGTATTTATTCTCTGCGATGGCACGGGCAAACGCCTCGTTCAATTGCTTGACGCGGTAGTGCAGCATGTCCTGAAAACGCACCAACAGTGGGGCTTTGAGTCCCTGCGAGAGTGCCTCATCGGCGATGTTGACTAAGACAACTTCGCCGTTTTTTTTCTTTAGCGGTCGAACGACCACATCGCCGTTTGCGTTGATGTCGAAAAAACCAGCACCCCATCGATCGATCATATACAGATCTTTCGAGTCAGCGATGGTCCAAGGCTCTTTCGGTGTTGCTACAATTGGGGATTCGTCTGGAATGCCGGACTCTTGTGACTCGAGGGTGTCGATGTCTGTGCTCACGCGTGTGCGCTCCTTAGCAAAAAAACAGACGCGAGTGTACCGAGTCTGCGCAAACTGCATAGAGCAAATACCGCATAGTTTTTCGCTCGTTTGCTGCGCGCCATCAAACCGACGGATCAAGCCAAACCTTCGCTTGGCAGAGCGTGCACAACTGAACGGCTGAGAGCACTCAATCAGCCCTATCGTCCATGCCAAGGCGCCCACTCAAGAGAGAGTGTCTCTGCGAATTCGCAGGGAGTTGTCAATGTCGAGGTACCCAAGACCTACCAAGCCTGCTATAGATGTGCGCCAGTCTACTTGTCTGCGAGCCGCGCCGAGTCTATGGTCCGAACGCATCTTTGGCCGCATCGTTTGGCGCGGGTGGTCTTGGGCTTGAGCTGCGCAGCGTATTGTTCGTCTGGATTTGCGCAATTTCGGCGAGGTTTTCAAGGCCGTGTTCGCCAGAGCACGCCGGCCGTCCCTTGTGTGACGGTTGTGCGACAGAATGCGGTTGCGGGAGTTTCAGAGTCAGTCTTGATGTTGACAGACGAGATCTCTGTCGACCGCGGTTGCCGTGTCTCGCTGTCTTTAGACGAGCCCGGACGAGAAATTCCGCTGGGACGGTGGTCGTACCTTCAGCTTGTTGCGGCGATCCAGCGGCCCAACGAAAACTCTCGTTCAGTTATCCAGCTCTCTCAACTGCCGCGAGAGATTTTTTTTCGACGTACAAGCCACAGCCATCCAGAGTCGGTCTTGCTGTCTCGGTGTGTTGATTCGCTCGCAACCGACGCTGTGCAAACACAAATCCATGATCGCGATCAATACTGCGACGGCACGCTCTCGATCGCGGCAGATGCTCGTTCTTGCCCTGCGCAGTTGTCACTACAGGACACTGTCCTGCTGTCGTCGCAGCAGTCACTTTCACTGTGCCGAGACGATAGACCGCTCGGCTCGCTCGAAATTTTCGCTAGCTCAGGTCGCCCCGATGATCGGGCGCAGCTATCCATTGGCCACGTCGAGACGAACACCGCTGGAACCCCCCTGCAGCGCGCGCTGAGAGAACTGCAGAATAGTACTGAAATTCCAGTCTGGTTCTCTCTCGCAACCTCTCATGGCATGCTCGTCCTTGAGCCGACCTCATCCCTCAGCGCCGCGTCCAATGTGCTCAATGAACTCCGAGTCGCAAGTGCGTCTCAACAGCTCATCGTCGCCACGGGGGATCGGGTGATCGGACATGGTGTGTTCACCAATGAGGGGCAATTCTTGCGGCTGCAAGATCGCGTTTGGGCTGATGATTTACAGCGCGAATATGGCCCCGTAGCGCGGGTGTTTGCCCCCCTGGCGCAAGACGCGATACGCGCCGTCCAGGGCGTGAAGCTCTGTATCCCGACGCAATATTCAGCTCCCACTTTGGCTCGCGCTCCTCTTGGTCGCCGCCTTGATCGGCGTGATCTTTGTGTGCCCATACGCTTGGCTCATGACACTCCGACGCGACTGCGACAGAGCCTTGGCATCACCCAAGTGCTTGTCACCCAACACCATCGCCAGATGACCACGACTGGGGCTGTTGTCTCGGGCGCGACACGCACGAGTCGTGAGGTCTTGCTTGAGCAGATGAATCAGGCAAGGCAGACATCGGTTCTGTCTGTTGGGGACACTATTGCGGTCACTGGCCCGCGAGATGAGCTGTATATTTGCAGCGAAAACGGCGCTTGTGCACCCGTTGGTCCGCAAGGACACACGATGACTCAGTCGGGCGTGACTGAGCTGCGAAGGGCGCCAACACAACAAGACGCCGAGAGCGCGCAGGCGATGGCGGTGGCACGGTGGATTGTCCTCAATCCGTGGCGCGACTGGGTGATGGACGGACTTGTCACCAGTCGAGAGTCCGTGCCCGGGCCGCTGTGGGAGCAGCTTCGGCATGATGACGGCGAGACGTTTTCATACGAGCGAAGGGTCTCTGCTCTCGACAGCCACGTTGCTTGGAGCGCCGGCGCCGTCGCTCTGCGTCAACACTGGTCTGCGCAACTTCAGACAGTGCTAACAACCGACGTCCCTGCGCTCACAGGCGTGGCACCATCTTTAGGAGCCCGCTCTCAAAGTGCACTTGCGGTTGTCTTCTCACGCTCTGAGCAGTGCCCAGCGACCGAACATGAGCGAGTGGATCCCAACGCTCTGCTCCCCGCGACGGTGTTTTATGGCCACCTGCAGCGGCAGGATGACTCTCGGTGGTGTATCGCAAGCGTGAAGTTTCGCGTGAGATATCGCAGGGTATTTGCTACCTCTGGCCTGACCTCTTTTGGCTACTTGGGGGATCCACGGATCGCGTGGTTTTCGCCCTGGGTCCAGTGGGGGGCGGTGGGGATGATTGTTCCTGCGGTGTTTGCGCGGGTGTCGCTGGGACCTTGGTCAGCAGCAGAGCTTTCACTCAGCGCCATCGCGGGGGCATCGGTGTCTCCGTCGCTGATGTCACCGTCATCACTCTCTGTCACCGGGCCGGCGCTTACCGGCGACATCCGATTTGGGGTGATCACTTTTGGTGGCTCGCTCTTTGTGCCGCAGCTTTTAGGTGTGACGCCCGTTCAGGTACGGTTTGAGCCATTTGTCTCGCTTGATCTCGGCTCGCTCTACGAACTCGTAGGTGGTCGATGAGGTGCTATT
>JANNCG010001384.1:0-3123 GCA_031386385.1 Myxococcales bacterium | reverse complement strand
ATGCGAGGAGGCTTGTCCTCATCGCAGCACCGCGTCAGTGTGAAGCTACCTGCGATGAACCCTCAGCACCATACCGCACTGCGCCACTGTGAACCTGCTTGTGGCGAAACCTCTAACCCCATACCGCGCTGCGTTCGTGCGATGCGAGCTTAAACGCGCATTGAGCTGCCATAGACTTCGATCTCGACATCCCGTGTGAGCTTGTGGATTCGCGCTTTCTCCTCTGGCGGAAAAGGCTCTCGCTCAACGACATAGGTCGCGTGATCGAAGGGCAGCCCCGGCGCAGGTTTCGCTTGCCGCACGACCTCGCGAACATTTTGCTCCATCAGCTCAAGCGCACGATGGTGGCAAAATGGGTTGTCGCCAGGATAGCCAAGCAACACGTGCGCGGTCCAGTGACAGCCGCCCCGACAGTCATCGGCGTAGTAGCAAGTGGCACAAAAGCCGGCGAGGTTTTGCGCTGTAAAATTCCTGGTGAATCGCAGCTCTTCCGAGCGCTCCCAGATGTCTTTGAGTGGATGCTCACGGACGTTGCCTCCGACGTATGCGTCCGTGGGAAGCGAAGGGCAGCCCTTGATGTTTCCGTTGGCTTCGATCCCGAGCGAGATCCGTCCCGCACCACACGTACCTCGGTAGCCAGCTTTGAAGTGACCACGCATGATGGCCTCGAAGGGTCCAAAGTAGCCGATGTTGTTACCTGGCCAAAACAACACTTTGCGTCTCTCTGCCTCGCGTTTACACCGCGCCAACTTGGGATGCACCTCAAGCACCTGCCAAGGCTCAAGAAACAACCGCGGCTCATCTGCAGCTCGCCCCATTGCAGCGGTGAGCTGCACTTGCCAGCCGGCGATTCCTTGCTCTACCAGGTGGGCAAAGAGCTCTTCAACGATGGGAAGGCTGTAGCGATTCACCTGTGTATTGGCTGTCAAATTGATTCCGCCAACTTCTCGCACGTGGCGCATGGTCTCCATCGCCGCAGCGTAGCTACCATGCAAGCCGCGCTGCGCATCGTGCTCGGCTTCGAATCCATCAATCGAGACAGAGATCGCTTTGAGCCCCGCGTTTTTCGCCGCGAGAATCTTTTCGCGGGTTAAGCCCCGGCCACCGGTGGCCGTCCCAACGCGCATCTTGTGGTGAGCGAGCCGCGCAATGATCTCAATCCAGTCGTCCCGAAGATACGCCTCGCCTCCGATGAGCGTGACCTCGTTGACGCCCAGCGCTGCGAGCTGATCACACAGCTCAAGAGCCTCTCGAGTGTCCAACTCATCGGGCCGCGCACGACCCGCTCGCGAGCCGCAGTGATGACAAGCGAGATCACATTGGAGTGTGATTTCCCAGACTGCGTAGCTTGGGCGCCAGTGCCGATCAATCGCGCGCGAGTGCTCATCAAGCGGCGGACCCTGTTTGGCAACGGGCGCTAACGGAAGACTTCTTCGGCGCGGTTCGGTCTGGCTCAATGAATTTTCTAAGCGCTACTCGTCGCGTGCAACAATGCCATAGGCCGCTGCCATACTAACGACGTCTGCAGCGTCAGTCGCGGCATCCGCTGCGGGCTGCGGCACATCAATCGGATGATCAAACGGAACTCCATATGGCACATCCACAGCCACCGGCGCTCGATCGAACGGAATTCCGTACGCGGCATCCGCACTCACTGGGGTCTGATCACTGATCACATCTCCCACCACTGGCGTCGAGGTACACCCCGAAGCCGCGATGGATCCACCGACGAGGGCGCTAACAAGAAGCGCTCCACGGGTCATGCCGACGGTGAAGGACTTCGCTTGGCCGATCTCCATGGATGACGTGATCGCTGCGTCGCAAAAACGGCACGGTGT
Organism: Myxococcales bacterium; assembly: GCA_031386385.1. Taxonomy (GTDB): domain Bacteria; phylum Myxococcota_A; class Polyangia; order Polyangiales; genus JANNCG01. Next base: position 1,285 of record JANNCG010001384.1, on the reverse strand, counting down.
CTCACGGACGTGTCGATGGCATTGAGCGCAAACATACATGGCTGACTCTCGCTTCGGGCCAGAGTATGCACGGCTTAAACAACACCGGTCAAGCAAACGTTTACCTGCGAGATAACAGGCAATTTACGCGCGGATTACGTCGGCTCGCCACACTTGGGCAGCATCACAGTCTCAATCGACGCAACCTTGGGCGGAGCCGTCGAAGCGTACATTGCTGGAAGCTTATGTTGCATCCGGTCGCGCTTGGTCTCAAGGTACCGCAGCGAGTGCACATTGGGCCGAATCACCACCGGCTCGCGTCCTCGCACAAGCACGCCGTATTTCACAAGCGCGTGCTCTTTTTCAGGGTTGTTGGTCATGAGCCGCACAGAGTTTACGCCCAACCAGTGAAGCATCGCGGCGCTCTGTTGGTAGTCACGAGAGTCATCGGGCAGACCCAATGCTCGGTTAGCATCCACTGTGTCCGCGCCTTGTGACTGCAGCTCGTATGCGCGAATTTTGTTTGCGAGCCCGATCCCGCGGCCTTCTTGCCGAAGGTACAATACCACCCCACGACCCACCTTGGCGATGCGCTCAAGGGCGGTCTCGAGCTGTTCGCGACAATCACACTTGAGTGATCCCAGCACTTCGGAGGTGAGGCACTCTGAGTGCACCCGCACCAACACATCTTCTGCGCCATGGACGTTGCCTGAGACAATCGCGACGTGCTCGCGGCCCGGTTCATCCTTGCCTCGAAAAACATATACCTGGAATTTTCCATACCGAGTTGGCAGCGGCGACTGAGCTTCGACCGTGAGGGTCTCGCTTGAATACACCGGCTTAGGTTCAACGTGGGTCATCGTGAATTTTCTTTCGTTTGCCGCTCAACAACGGTCACTCACACAGTACTCACAGCAGCACGAAAAGTTACGATTGCGAAGGAGGTCCGAAGGAGTTTCACCGCTGATTCAACCGCGCAAAAAATTCTGCTCACCGTAGAAGTTGCGAATTCGTTGCCGGACTAAAGAGCGTGGGTTGCGACCTTGAGTGCTGAGTGCCCCATGAGTGGGGATGAATTTATAGCTCCCTAACTCTACGTCCATTTTCTTGGATGGCAACCACCAATTTGCGCTCGACACATGCCACTCTCTGGCACGAATGTAGCTTTCGCGATGCAGCAACCTCTCCCTCCACACCGGCCTTCTAGACCTAGCATTTATACCGAAGTCGCAATTATAGGCGGCGGACTCATCGGTTGTTTGACCGCGCTGCGTCTTCGCGACCAGGGGATGAGCGTGATGTTGAT
>JANNCG010001364.1:0-2776 GCA_031386385.1 Myxococcales bacterium | reverse complement strand
CCCTGCATGAGCTCAGTCACCCCACATCGCGTTAACTTTTCTGCTGCCCTCCTGGGTCTCATCGCGAGCGCGATGTTTGGCCACGGGTGCATCTTGAGCGGCGTGATCCCCAATGTCGTAGAGGCCCCTCCGATGCAAGCGCGGATGGTGCAGTTTTTGGGCGCGAGTGGGTCGCAGGGTTCGCTTCGGTTAGAGCTTGTCTCGTACAACCCCAACGGCTTTGACCTCTACGCACAAAACCTGCGCGCCACCCTGTCCATTGCGGGGCAAAATTATGGCGCCCTTGAGGCAGAGTTTCAGCAGCGTCTCCCTTCGCGAAGGCCGCTTGTTGTTCTGGTGGATGTGTCTGTATCACGCACCGGAGCTGTGCCACTCGCGGTGCTCGATCAGGGGCAAGCCGCGAACGGTTCCGGACCTCCCGGAGCGATCTCGGCCGAGCGCGCCCCTATGCCGTTTCGTGTCGACGGTGTGGTGTTTTTTCGCAGCCGCTACGGGACCACGCATGCACCGTTTGCGTATCAAGGCACCGTCTCTCCTGGGGCGTTGTAAGCCCAGAGTGAGCCGTGCTACCTTGCCCGGCCATGCGATTTGAAAAACAAGGCAACTCGGCGGATGTAGTGGACCGGCGCGGTGGCGGAGGTGGCGGTGGTGGTGCTCGCGCTGGGCTTGGTATTGGTGGCCTGGTGATCGTCGGGATCATCGCGTTGATCATGGGCAAGAGCCCCGGTGAAGCGCTTCGGATTGTCGCCGGGCAAGCGCAGCAACAGTCAAGGCAGGGACCAGGTACCGGCGCTGCTCGGCCATCTCCGGGACCCCGCAACGCTGAAGAGCGTGCGGCGGAGACCTTGGTGCGCAATGCCACAACGGACATCCAAGATTTTTGGGCCCAAGCATTGCCCCAGATGGCTCGTGGGCAAGCATACCCACGCACACAGTTGGTGCTCTTCGCAGACGAGATTCGCAGCGCGTGCGGCAACGCGGATGCGCAAACGGGGCCGTTTTATTGTCCCGGGGATCACCTGGTGTACATTGACCTAGCGTTTTATTCTGAGCTCGCGCGCCGCTTTCGCGCTCCGGGTGATTTTGCTCAAGCGTATGTGCTCGCGCATGAGTTTGGGCACCACATTCAAGCGGTGATCGGGATCGAAGATCGCGTACGGGCTGCTCAGCGCGCCAACCGTGCACTTGAGAACCCACTGAGCGTGCAGATGGAGCTTCAGGCAGATTGTCTCGCGGGCGTCTGGGCAAGCTCTGCCGCGCGACGAAACATGTTGCAGCCCAACGACGTCGAGCAAGGGATGGCCGCCGCGGCTTCGATTGGCGATGATCGCATTCAACAGATGGCGGGTCGACGCGCGAGCCCTGAGCGGTTTACGCATGGGTCGTCGGCACAGCGAGTTCAGTGGTTTCGCGCGGGGATGACCTCGGGCAACATCAGCGCGTGTGATACATTTGGGCGCGGGACTCTGGCGCCTTAGTCGTAGCAGTGGGAGAGGCTGCAATTTAGCTGGCCAATCGCGATCGCCTAAGTGCCTGGACGCAAGTGTCCAGCTCGTTGGACAGAAGCGTCCAGGTAGTTGGACGATCAAGGTTGTTGGGTGAGTGCAGCGGAGTGTATTTCAGTGATTGCGCTTTTTGGTCTGCTTGAACACCGTGTCGAGCGTTGTCGCCACGAGGGCGTTGTCAAGCCACCGTTCAAGCGTTGCGGTGTCCACGCATTCGTCGATCCTGCGATCATTTTTGACTGAGAACTTCCGCGCAATCACCCGAGTGAGGGACTTTCGAAGCGTGAGCAACGCGCCCTCCATAAGTCCCTCGGCTTTGCCCTCGGCTTTGCCCTCGGCTTTGCCCTCGGCTCGGCCCTCAGCTCTGCCTTGAGATCGCCCTTCAGCGAGTCCTGCGGCGCGTCCCTCTTTTGTCGCAGCGATGAAAGCGTTTTTTGCGTCCTGTTGCGCAAACAGCGCCCGATCGTACTCTTCCCAGTCTTCTCGCGAAAACGCTGCTGTTTTAGCGGCGGCTAGCGCTCTCTTCGGTCCGTCAGCAAGCAGATTTTTCGGAGGTGCTTCAAGCGTTGCGGCGTTGCGAAAGAGCCACGCCCATTGCTCGATCGGGGTCTTTGGAACAGTCTCTCTCGCCAACTTTGGCAGCTCGATGAAGACGTATTGTATCTGCGACAACCCTTCGCGACCGGCTCGCTCTTTGATTCGCCATCGGCTCAAGATAGCGACATCGGGCTTGCCTATTTTGGGTGGCCACAGAACAAAATCGCAGATCGAAATCGCTACGATGTCGTTAAGTTGTGAGTACTGTTCGCCGACGTCAAGCTGCGAAACGTAGGCTTTGGCGGCGTTGAACACCACGCGTTTTTCGAACCCCTCAACCTTTAGCACCTGCATCTCGACAACAAATGTGCGACCAGATTGTTCTCGGCACTTCACATCCACTGCCGAAAACTTCATCTCGTCAATGCGCGGACGCTGCTCTTCACGGAGGTACGTGACGTCAACGATCTCCCGTTTTCCTTTGGTTTCGAGCAGGTCGTTGAGGAGCGAGATGAGCAGGTCCTTGTTGGACTCAGTGCCGAATAAGCGCTTGAATACAAAGTCTGTTTTAGGGTCCGCATACATCGATCTCTTGGTCATTGGGTTGGGCCTGCTGCCTACGATAACATACCGCGATGAACTTGCTCGATAGTCGGTGAGTTGGTAGTGAATTCACTCGCCAATCGCAGTCGGCAAAGGGACGGGACGCCAGTGTTCAAGCGAGTTGGACAGAA
>JANNCG010001358.1:0-7671 GCA_031386385.1 Myxococcales bacterium | reverse complement strand
GTGAGCCTTCTCGATCTCGTCCAACAAGATCACCGCGTGGGGAGTCTTAGTGACCGCGTCGGTCAACAGTCCACCGCGATCAAATCCGACATAACCCGGAGGCGCGCCGATCAAGCGCGAGACCGTGTGAGCCTCCATGTACTCGCTCATGTCGAAGCGCAAAAACGAAATTCCTAGGATTTTTGCTAGTTGTTTTGCGAGCTCAGTCTTGCCCACGCCCGTGGGTCCCGTAAACATAAACGACCCAATGGGCTTGTCGGGTGCACGCAGACCCGCGCGTGCGAGCTTCACCGCTTGGGTGATGGTGTCCACTGCTTGCTGTTGGCCAAAGATGGTCGCGCTCAGGTGCACATCCAGCTCTTTGAGCGCGGCTTTGTCATCCTTGTTCACCTGACGAGGGGGGATCTGGGCCATCGACGCGACGACGGTCTCAATGTCCGCGACGCTTACGGGCGTCTTGGGCTCGTTTGGCTCAGCGTTGGCCTGCGCGAGTTTTTTCTTCGCGCCGGCTTCATCGACAAGATCAATGGCTTTGTCTGGCAGCTTGCGCTCGTGCAGGTAGCGCATGGAGAGATCTACGGCGGATCGCAGCGCGTCGTCGTCGTAGGTGACTTTGTGAAAGTCTTCGTAGTGGTGCTTCAGACCCCGAAGAATCTCTACGCACTCATCGCGGGTTGGCTCGCCCACGTCCACTTTTTGAAAACGTCGCGCGAGCGCACGATCGTTTTCGAAGTGCTGTCGGTACTCTTGAAACGTGGTCGATCCCATGCACCGAAGCCGGCCAGAGGCGAGGGAGGGCTTGAGCAAATTTCCAGCGTCGTTGGTGCCGCCTTCAACGCGACCGGCCCCGAGGATGTTGTGAATCTCGTCGATAAACAAGATCGCGTTTGGCTGCTCAAGCAGCGCGCTCAGCACGCCCTTGATGCGCTCTTCGAAGTCGCCACGGTAGCGCGTCCCAGCAAGCAGGGCGCCCAGATCAAGCGAGTACACAACGGCGTCATGTAGCGTCTTTGGAACCTCTTTGCGCTCAATCTTCCACGCTAACCCCTCAGCGATGGCCGTCTTGCCCACGCCAGAATCTCCGATCAAAATCGGGTTATTCTTCTTTCTGCGCGCCAGAATGTGAATGCAGCGATCGATCTCTTTTGCCCGCCCGATCAACGGATCAATGCGCCCGGCCTTCACCTCTTCGTTGAGGTTGACCGTGAACAACTTGAGCGGGTCAGTCTCTTCGTCATCATCTGCATCTTTGCTCTGCGGCCTGACGGATCCATCGCCTGCAAGCTCGGGCTGCTCGTCACCTTCGGCGTCCGTGCCCTTGCCCGCACGCTTCTTTCGTTTTTTCGTTCCATCGCCCACTTGAGAGATCCCGTGGGTGACGTACTTCACCACCGACAAGCGAGAGAGCCCGGCGTCGGTGAGGACATCACGTGCCACAGAGTCTTCTTCGGCAAACATGGCGATCAAGAGGTTGGCAGGAAGAACCTCTTCGGTCTCAGCTGAGCGCGCGTGGTTGAGGGCTGTTTGAACCACGCGACGCAGGCCAAGGGATGCGGTCGCCGGTCCGACTTGGTTCTTTTTGGGAACCTCTGCCTCCAAGACCTCTTCGAGTCGCGTTCGGATCTTTTCTACCGAGCCTCCAGAGTGCCGAATGATCTTTTTGCATTCGTCATCAAAGAGCAGGGCAAACAATAAATGTTCGACCAAAACAAACTCGTGTCGACGACGGCTTGCTTCAGAGGTTGCTAGATTGAGGGCGATCTCAACATCGGGGGAAAGTCGCATGGGAAAGATAACCTTGTGCAGAGTGGTGTCGGAGTCAATCCACCGGTTCGGCAGTAAGCCTCAACGGATAGCCATAGGCCTCGGCGGCTTGGTGCACTTGATCGACCTTGGTTTCAGCCAAGTCCTTTGTGTACACGCCCGCAACGCCCTGGCCTTTGTAGTGCACCGAGAGCATGACGTGTGTCGCTTCGGGTTCTGTTTTGTCGAAGTATTCGACCAAGACATGGATGACAAACTCGCGCGTTGTGTAGTCGTCGTTGTGAAAGATCACAGCATAACGACGAGCGCGCTCGGATTTGGGCCGTTCTTCAACCGCCGTGTCACCTTTGGTCTCGCCTTTTTTGTTCGGGGGCTTTGCCATCAGCGTGGGGAGGTTACGACCATCGCGCGCGAAGTGGTAGTGGTACCGTCGCGCAGAGTTGAATGATGACAAAGACAAGTGAGCCATCGTCGCAAAGGTTTGTCGCGGTCGATGTAGAGCCGTGCGAGGTCGCTCCGGATGGGATTTCGCTGCGATTTATGGGCGCAACGAGTGATGAGGCCCCCCGGATGGTGCAGCGATTGTACTACGAAAGCGACGAGGGCGTAGAGGGCTGGTGGGAGGCGTTTATTCTTGAGAGGGACGTCCCGGAGGGCGGGCTTTCGGCAGAGGTGCGCGAGGGGTTAAAGCGGGCGCTGGTGCTCCGAGTGCAGGACTCAAGCGCGGGCACATCGGTGTTGATCTACGGCGGAAAATACGGGCTCTTGTTGCGATTGAGTGAGCCAGTGAGGGCCCCGGTGGTCTTTTCACGCGTGGCGTACTTGCTTCTCGCTGAGAGCGCGCGGGTTGAGCTGCTGTGAGCTTTTGTGAGCTTGCGTGAAGATGGTGACGAATCTCCCTTGACTGCACACCGGTCGGGGGCTTAGCTTTTTCACTCACTCTCGCGGGCTTAACTCAGTTGGTAGAGTGCCAGCTTCCCAAGCTGGTTGTCGCCGGTTCGACTCCGGTAGCCCGCTCTTCGTCATAATCTCACCAAATTTACTGTGTGAATCGTTTTCAGGGGGAGACGCTTGCACCCCCTGATTTGACCGCTTAGGACCAGATAACTTCTGGTCCTTCTGGTCCTGGATGGCGGCGGAAGCGACCGCAACCTTGGCGTGAAGGTGGGTGCCAAGCACTTTGGCGTACCGCTGGGTCACATCGGTGTCTGAGTGGCCCAACATGGCCGCGATCTCACTCAGCGACCACTGGACGCCGTAAGAGCCCATCAGCAGGTGGCTGGCGCAGGTGTGGCGGGTCGCCGAGTAGAAGGTGATAGCTCGGGTGATACCTGAGCGGGTTTTGATCCCCTGACGCTTTGGGTCGCCCTTGTAACCCACCCGATCGGCCCATCCACCGGTGTCCTTCTTGGGCCGGGGCAACCCAGTAGCCGTGCAAAACACTTTGTCGTCAGCATTGCGGTGTGGTGTTGCTGTATGCCAACCCTCAAGTGCGATGACAGCTGGTGTCATGAGCGGCACGACACGAGGCTTGCCGCTCTTAGTCGGACCGCGCCACGAGTACCGCACAACGATCTGTGGCTTGGTGAGGTCCACGTCGCGCCAGGTGAGTCCGAATAGCTCGCCAGGCAGAGGCGAGCCCGGTGATCGTGAACGCCTCTTGGTACTCGGCGTACTGAAGCACGGCCGGGACCTTGGTGTCGGTGTTGAATGTGCTGACGGTCGCGCCTTCGGCGACAGCTGCGGCAGAGCCTGCGGAGGCAACGCCAAAGCGCACGGGCCAAGTGATGTTTTGGCCGCGATAGTTCTTCTTTTTCATCACGCTCAGCAACGGTGCGGAGCGGTTGATGTTGTTGATGATCTCGCTCTCGAACTCAATTTGGAGCGCGGAAGCGATGGCTGCGAGATTGACTGTGGTCATGGAGGGTTACCTACGATTCGGGGTTTGAATGCCGTGCGTTGGTCACGCGTTGACGAATCCCAGCAGAACGTGGATACGTGCGCCCGCAGTGGCAGGCGTGATGTGTGCGAGCGATGGGCTCGCGTGAAAATTCAGGTGCCCTTGAGCGCTGCGAGAAGCCTCTCGCCGGGGCGTGGTTTTGCTTTGCTTGGCGAGCCTTTACCTCTGGCTGTTTCGCCAGAACCACCAACAGCGCGCGCAGGGAGGAACTCTTTGCCCTCGCCCGTGGTGAGCCAAGTCGTGAAGCCCTGCTCAAATTCCACCTCGTCGTTGCCATCAACAAACACGATCGCGCCGTCCTCCGCGCGCTTGATCTTGCCTGCGTCGTACAGCAGTGCAGCTACGGCGTTTGCGCGAGGCCCGACGATGCCCTTGGCGGACATCACCGAGTGAGCTTTCGCGCGCTCTTCTTGGCGCGCGGTCTTCTGTGCAGACTCAAGCTGAGCTTGCGCGGATGCGGCGAGCTTGGCTTCGAGGTCGCTGATGCGCTTCTCGGCAGCTTTTTGCGCGCGCTCCTGGGCTGCGTTCTCTGGCTTGCTGTCGCTCTTGGACGCGTCGCTAGATCCGTGCGCTGCGAGTCGCTCTTCGAACTTCGCCTGCTGTGCTTCGAGTTGCTCAGTGAGGGTCTTGGCGAACGTTTGCTGCTGCCGTGTCAGGCGCTCGGTGACGCCTTTGTTGAACTGCTCAACAGTCATGTACTGCGGTGGCTTGGCTGCGGGATCTCCCGTGCCGTTTGCGCCTCCGTCGGCGTTGCCGCCGCCTGCGCCCGCGCCGTCTTCTGCGCCTCGACAAATGGTATTGGGACGTACAAACATGGATCAACTCCGTTCGCGCATGTGCGCGTGCGACGATTGGATTGCAACCCGCGCTACTCGTCGTAGTGAGCGCGGACCGTGCCTCTCGCGTGGGGCGAGGGGTTTTAGTGTTTTTGCGTTCGCGGAGGCGGGCTTGACGGGGCTTTGTCAGCAGACGGAGCCATCAGCTCGAGGGCAATCGCCGCCATCTGCTCTGGCGTTGCGCGCCGACGAACGATCCGTTGTGCGGTGGCAGTGAGAAACACTTGTTGAAAGGTTGGCGACGGGATCTCAAGAGTGTCCACTGCCAGCGCGGTTGTAATCGCGTCGGACTCATCGGTTGGATCGAACTGCTCGAACCCTGAAACGGCCCAAGCTCCCACTTCGTCGCCGCGGCCACGTTGCGCAAGGACAAGGGCGCGTTTCACCGTTTCACGCGCAATGCGGCCCAGTTCACGAACCACGACCTCTTTCGATGCACGATCTTCGGCCTTGCTGTCGCCGCTGCGCCCGACAGCTGCGGCGCTGTTGTCCACCGCGAGCGCCATGGCATGCGCCACCCGGTGCATCTCATCGGACAGCGCTTGAAGGCGAGTGAGTGAGTGTTCGTAAACGCCGGTATCTGGTGCCACGTATTCAACTCGGTCATCTTTGCCAAAGACGTTGAGAAACCCAGTTCCGTAGTTCTGCGAAGTGGCTTTGGAGGCGTCAGGCTCTCCAGCGCCATCGGGCGAAAGAAAGGCCATCATCATCGGGAAGAGGTGCTTATTCTGCGACCAATCGATGGCCGAACACAGGTTAAGATGGGCTCTTGCCACCGAGGCCACCTTGTCGAGCAGCCACAGACCATCAGGCAGCTCAAGTCGCACAAGAGGAACGCCACCAAACGAGTGCACGCCTTCGGCCACCAGTGGCACGAGCGTCTTTGGTTTCGGAGGCTTTGACTTGTGCGTGATCTCGTACCGTTCCCAGCGATCAGGGTAGTAAACAGTGAACCTCTCGGTCACATCAAGACGATCGTCACTGGGTCCCGTTCGTGTGGCACGTATCGAGCGCACACAGGCCCATAACAAGCCACCGTCATCGTTCTCTTCCCAATCCAGAACGTTGGCTGCATCAAGGGGGCAAAAGTAGGCGCGCAGGCCGCCAGAGCGCTCTTGCTCGGCGAACGATCCTTGCTCGCCATCACTCGGGGGCAAGTCCACGAGCAGCCAAGCCACCTGATCGATCAACGCAGTGCGGACCAGTGATTGCGCGAGGGTGGAGAGTCCAGTGCCACGGCGATCCACATCCGCCACAAAGCCCTCGAAGAACGAGTCGGGCACGGGCTCTGCGCTCACCACGATCGGGTCCGCACCCAATTGGGCGCACAGATCGCCCACGATCTCACCGGCGTACGGGAGATAGATGGCGCGCTTTTTCCGCTCCGCATACACCCACGCGGGCTCGTGGGCGTGCTGCGGAAACACCTTCCGCATCAGCTCGTCGTCAGAAAGAAGCGTGTGTCCTCCGCACGCAAGTGCACGGTACTCCCGTAGGCGTGCAGCGTCGTACGACGGGTGCGTCGCAGTGAGTTGAGCGTAGGTTGGCATGCTACTTATTCGATGTCAGCAAGCATTCGGGCGCGTCGCGCCGCATCTGCTGCTACGTGTTGGGCGTCTCTTCGCAGAAGTTCGGCCCGGAGTTGCGCCCTCGCCGCTCTTTCTTCGTCGGTCACTGGTAGGACTACTTTAGGGTTGGCCGCCACGATCCGCTGGTTTTCCAAGCCTGCTTCTGTGTCTAGCCACTGGTTGATGGCGTCATACAGCTTTCGTTCTGAAAAATCTTGGGGTTCTCCAGGGGGCAGCAATCTGTTGACTCGGGCAGTTATGAAGAGAAGCGATTCAAACGCCACTCCACGTTGGCGTTCGAGATCCCAACGCATTTGCATCAGCATCTCGTCTTGCTTTTGAACTTGAAGAAGCCTGAGCGCCTCATCAATCACCTCAATCGGAGCGCCGTCGTACAGTTGCGGGTGCAACCACGTTATTACCCCACCGAGTGAGGTGAATTTCGGTTCATTCATTCTCTTCTGCCTCCTGCTTCCGTCGTGCGAGTCGGATCGCTCTCTTTATACGATCGAGTCGCAGCTCATACAAGCCCTCCGCGTGTTGATCCATGAACAGATCACCTTGTTCCACTGCAGCCTCGTGAGCCAGTCGTACAATCATATCGAGATCTTCGAAAGCAACGCCGTCCCCGTAGGCTTGGATTGCCTTGAGCACCGCCTGCGTCTCTACGATTTCATGCAGCAGTGTTGTTGTTGAAGCCCATTTTCGCTTCCCCCAGTCGCGTCTTAGTATGATCTCGACCACTCGCCGACCATCAGGCGTGGGCACGGCCCATTTTGAATGGTCATGTTCATCTCCTTCAACGCCGATGTGCTTGAGCCCATAACTTGCAGCAGCTTGGGAGATGATGGGGACTCCAAGTGTGATTTGATAGATCACATCCCCCACATCAACGTTAAACCCAGTTTCAGTGATTTGCCCATTCGAAACGGGTAAAGTCTTGGTGGATTCCAGCAGTTGGATGGCGGATTTAAGCGACCAGTCCGGGGTGTCGGACTCTTTTTCAAAAACCGTAGAGTACTCGCTAACTTTGGTGAGACCACTACCTGTATCGAATTCGTCTGTCTTCGGCAGCCGATCTCTAATGAGACTGGTCCCAACAACGAGAACGATTCCCTTCTCAACGCCCTCAAGCAGCTCGCCTGTCGCAACACCTGGGGTGGTCGGCTGCCCCTTCTTCCGTTTTTCGGCGATCGTTGCGCTTTCGAGCGGCTTGATTTGGACGTCGCGGAAGCGACCCTCAAGGCGACCCACCACACGGTCGACGATGACCTTTGCGACGACCGCCTTGAGCGCCCCCTGAGTCAGCGGCGAACTGCTGCTCCCGAACCGATCAAGGAGCGCATCGCGGATGGCCTCGCGCAACTTGGGCGTGTCTTCAACGAAGTCGCGACCCTGTGATTTTTGGTACTCGAGAATCTCTTTGTTGGTTTTCCCGTCGGTGCGGTTCTCCGCTGGAGTCAGCTTGTACTCAAGGCTCTCTGCGTAAACTGCGAGATACTTTTTGCGAGCTTCTAGCTTGAGTGCCTCCTGCGCCGCCTTC
>JANNCG010001296.1:0-2292 GCA_031386385.1 Myxococcales bacterium | reverse complement strand
GGCGAGTGCGTGATTTTGGCGGGAATTCCAAAGAGCCCTGTTCACTATTCGCCGCGCAACAACCCCGAGGCGGCCTTGCGAAGGCGACGGTGGATTTTAGCTCAGATGGTGGAGAAGCAGTTTATCCCCGCTGCGGACGCTGCGATCGCTGAGCAAGAACCGCTGCATTTGCGCGACGGTGAAGACGACGAAGGTACCGCGCCCGAAGTGGTAGTCGCGGTCCGCTCGATGCTTCGAACAGTTGCGGGCGAAGACGCGCTTCGAACCGGCGGGTATCGCGTGTACACAACGATCGACCCCGTACTGCAGCGAGCGGCGCGGCAAGCGGCACAAATTGGTCTGCGAGAGCTCGATGATCGTGAGGGATTTCGCGGGCCATTGTTGATCCAAGGTGCGCGACGTGTGCGCTCGCGGCCAGGCTACGTTGCAGACGCAGAGGCCGCCCCAACGACTGGGGTGCTGCTGCCGGGACACATTTATTCGGGGGTGGTCGAGAGCACGAAAGACCCTGTTCCGGCCACGCACACTCCGGGCGAAATTGCGGTGATCGTCGGCACCGTGCGCGGTGTCATCTCGTGGAACTCCGTCGCCCGCTACGTCCGCTCTGAAGAGTCTCCCACGGTGTTTGCCCCCATCGGAGCGCCGGTGCGCGTGAGCGTCGAGCGTCGAACCACCGTTGAATCTCCAGGTCCAATGCGACTTGAGCTCGGCCCGCAAGCCGCCGTTGTCTCCATCGACCCAGGGACGCACGAGATCCGCGCGATTGTTGGCGGCTACGACGCGATCGCAGGCGGGTTTGATCGCGCCACGGACGCGCGCCGACAAGCCGGTAGCTCGTTTAAGCCTTTTCTGTACTCGCTTGGCTTAACGACTCGGCGACTCACGCTCGCAACGACGTATGATCCAAACCCTCGGTGCTTCGCGAACAACTGGTGCCCGCACGAGTCGCACTCTGTTCCTGGTCCCGAGCTGCCCATGCGGCTTCGAGAAGCGCTGGCTTTTTCGCGCAACATCGTGGCCGCTCAAGTGGTCACCGACCTGACGCCGGCGGCGCTCGTTGAGCACGCGCACAACCTCGGTTTGTCTGCAGAATTGCCCTCTGTTCCGTCGCTTGCGCTGGGCGTTGCGTCCGTCAGTCCGCTCGAGATGACCAACGCCTATACGACCTGGGCAGCGGGCGGGCGCTTCAGTGAGACGCGACTGATCACTCGTATTGTTGGACCGGACGGGACTGATCGCGCGCTCCCTGCAGTGGCCGCGGCGCGCACTGTTCTTTCGCCCGCCGAGGCTTATCTGGTGACCTCAATGCTCACAAGCGTTGTCGACCACGGTACTGGCAGTCGCGCCCGCTCACTGGGCCGCCCGGTGGCAGGAAAGACAGGCACCACAAATCAGTCTCGCGACGCGTGGTTTGTCGGCTACACCCCAGACCTGGTCACAGGCGTCTGGGTCGGCTTCGATGACCGCCAGCCCCTGGGTCGTCACGAAGAGGGCGCAAGCGCGGCACTGCCGATTTGGATGCGATTTATGCGAGATTATCTGGCCGCTCGGCATCCACCCGCCGCAGACTTCGTCCGACCCGATGGGATCATCACGGTGCAAATTGATCCCGCGACTGGCCTCGTCGCGCGACCCGATCAGACCGACGCGCTCACCGAAGTTTTTCTCTCTGGAACAGAGCCACGCGAGCAGTCCACAGGCATCGCCGACGCAGGCCCTCAACCGCGCTCGACCGACGCGAGCGTCGTGGCTGTGCCGACGGAGTACGAGACCGAGGACAGCGAGGACGCCTCCGTTGCTGAGCCACCGAGCGCCGGTCCGGACGCAGGCCAGGCGCAACCCTCACTCAACTCCACCACTCAAACAAACGCTGCGATCCCCATCACTGTCGAGCAATAGGACCGAGCGCAGCCGCTGGGCGCTGTGCTCGATCAAAAGCGGCGTTGTGATGGCTGATCGTACGCGGGTACGACCTTAGACAATCACGCGAAAAGGCCGAGATTTTGGCCGTAGATCGGAAACTGGCGTGTCGCCGCTGCGGTGGTGATTCCGGCAAAGCGACGAAGCGCAATGTGCAGTGATGCGGGGTTTAGTCGCTTGTCGCTGGACTCGTTAACGACCACGTTGTCGAGGTCAAAACCCTTGGCGCGGTGTGTGTCCGTGCTCGCGCCGATAACGGTGTTGCCGGTGATCCCAGCGCCCATCATCATCATGCTCGTGACGGACCAGTGGTCTTTGCCGTTTTGTGGATTGTACTCTGGCGTGCGACCGAAGTCTGAGCCGACCACAACC
>JANNCG010000388.1:0-2155 GCA_031386385.1 Myxococcales bacterium | reverse complement strand
CCATTTCGTTTCGCTTAATATACGAAATACCTTTTGAATCTCAGTCATAAACTCTCCCGACAAATGTCTCGCTGTCGCATGACCTACGTTGGTGAGTCGTGCACTGAGTGATGCTCTTTGGCATCCCGACACCCCGATGGTGTTCTTAGTTAACTTCGAGATAGCACGGGTTAGCTCCACGCGCCCGGAGGGACGTGATTATTATTTTTGTCGAATATCATTCGCTCGAATTCTCAGCAAACGAGCGAGCAATGGTGCACGAGACCGTTGTGTGAACCTTGTCTCTGCGCGGTTGTTCGCCCCAGCATTGCCCACAGACGGTGACAGCGCGAGCGCAGACGCGGGCGCTCCGGCGGCCGCAATCCCCGTACAATAGCTTCGAGTGCATATTGCGAAATCTCGTCTGGCGAAGGTGATCGAGCCGGTGCCAACTCGAAAAATTCGCAAATCCTCAGGCAAATCCGGCTAGGGTACGCCGAGTCCCAATCTCGGACACGCCGTATCCGAGCACTTTTCGCTATCGCCGATGGGGCGTCGGGATCGAAACGGGGCACCAATCAACATCAACGCGCCGTCATGACAATCGTGCTCTCGTCAGTTCTTGAATTGCCAGAGATCGAGCGATCGTGCGGAGAGCGGTACTCCATGCGAATCGACTGATACTCTCGGTGATCAATTTGCATGATGGTGAGCCCACTACATTGCGATAGCCCCGACCAATAAATTCCAGGAAAAACTGAATATTCAACGGCGTGATCCGCAGGCGTGACGAGGTTGTCTGGCTGATACACAAGGATTGTTGCCCCAACAACGGGCTTTCGCTCGGCTCCTGCGACGAGATAAAATTTTGCGCAGCCGACACCTCCCGGGCCAGCAGCACACGACAACATGTTCGCGCTGAACAAGGTAATCATCGCGAATAGCTTTTTCATAGTATATCTCCGATAAAATAGCGTCATGGCGTTGGAAATCTCGCGTCTTGAAGACGAAACATTGGAAAGTTGCCGTTGAGAGCAAATACAAGCTGTGTGTTGTTCTGGTAAGGGACTCCCCGCAGTGAGCGTCCGAGTCCGATCGAAGGCCACGTTGTCCAAGGAGCCGTTGAGACTCCCTCGGCAATGAAAGATTCTGCACCAACGTTTCCTGTAAAGTCCTGAGTCCAGACAGAGCGGGATCGAATCGTACCTGCGAAATTTAGGACGACTAGTTTCACTTTTGGATTGGGATTTGTCGAAGTGGCTTCAAACGGTACGAGCACGGCTTGGTAAGCGTTGGCCACCGGAATAGACGTCCACGCCCAGCTCAGCGTGACGGTGTCGTATCGACCGACTTGAACGTCGACGGCTGTGTGTCCTACGACAAACAGTCGATCGCCGAGTCGGATAGCGTGGTCAAGTGTGAGCCCGCTCGCGATGTTATACCAGCCATTCCAGCCGACTCCTGGGGCACGATAGAGAGTGGCAAACACGGTGTTGCCTGAATTTGTCGTCGCGAACACGTCGATTCTAGCCGATGTTGACGAAACCGCGATCGGAGAAACATTGGCGAGCGTCGCAGGAACTGTAAACGTTGGCGCGAACTCAATGATCGACGTGCCGGTGTTTGGATGGGCGAACCATCGCAGTTGTCCGGCGGGCCCTACACCAAATGCATCTACCCACGATTGGGTAGTCGCCACAGCGACACGGGTTGAGGGTGCAGAGTAGCCAGTGTTTACCCAGGGAGAATATGTCGTGGTGGGCCACATGTTAGTTCTCCTCGCCCACTGCAGCATGCCGTTAGCGTCGCTTACGAACACTTCGGTGCGCTCGGTGTCTGGGGCACCAAACGCGGTCAGCCAGTTCACGATGCCCGTGTCGGTATCAGTGATGTATGTCCACCCACTCCACGATCCGCCTCGGAGTGTGCTGAATCGCATCCGTCCTGCGGTATTTTTTCCAACGATGTGCACAAGGCCATTGGTACTCACGACGTCTGGCGATTCCCAGGGATTAAACGCGTCAAACGCGCTGTCAGCAACGAGACGTTCTTGAAACGCGTTGGCAACCATTCCGAGATTGATTCCTGTGCCCGCGCGGTGTTGTCCAACAAAATTCGCGCTTTGCTGAAAGCCTGTGCGTTGGAAAAAATTACGGACTTCCGAGGGGATGATCGA
>JANNCG010001247.1:0-2318 GCA_031386385.1 Myxococcales bacterium | reverse complement strand
GCGGCGATGGTCCCGCCGGACAACGGCGTGGAGAGCCCTGGCGCTTGGGGCTTCGCCGCCTATGACCTTACAACGGGGGAGCTATTCGCTGGCGAGTCCTCAGACCTTGGTGGCGTGACCGCTGAGCTTGCTCGACTCGATGCGCGCGAGCTTATCGTGACGCCAGAGTGCGAATTGCTCGGAAAATCAGTAAGCAAAATCCTTCCACGCTTGTTCTTGCGTGTGCAAGCAGACATCGGTCGCCGCGCCGCTACCGAAGCGCTCGTGAGCGTCTTGGGAGCCCAGGGACTCGAAGAGCAGGGCGAAGGCACCACCGCGGTCGCACGGCACGCAGCGGGCGTTGCGCTGAACTACGCCAAGCTTACTCAACCCGGCCACTCGATCACCGTGCATCGATTGGTGAGGCTAGATCCACGCGATTATCTCGTGTTGGATGAGACAGCGCAGCAGCACTTAGAGCTGTTTGTGACCACGCGTGGAGAGAAAAAAGGCTCGGTTCTCTCGCACTTGGACGCCACCGTCACTCCGATGGGGGCGCGGCGGTTGCGAACGTGGCTGGCGTTTCCGCTGGTTGATGTGAAGCGGATCAAAAAGCGCCACGATGGCGTGTCATCTCTGGTCACCGCTTCAGAAGCCCGCGCACGACTGCAAGAGCAGCTCGACGGCGTGGCAGACATTGAGCGAATCGCGGTGCGCTCGACGCTGGGGGCCACCACGCCGAAGGACCTGGGGCTTTTACGTGACAGTTTGCAGCGGATTCCGGCGATTCATGCGGCGCTCGAAGGTGTGGGGCCAGCGCTCAAATCGCTTCGTGCGCCTGATGAGTGCGCGGCGATTCGAGACCTCTTGGTCCAAGCCATCGCAGACAACCCCGCGGTGGCGCTGGGCGAAGGTGGCGTGTTTCGCAAGGGGTATGACCCCACGCTGGATGAGCTTGTAAAGACCAGCACCGGAGGTCGCGACGCGATCGCAAAGCTTGAGCAGCGTGAAAAAGAGCGCACCAAGATCAACTCGCTCAAGATCGCGTTTAACCGGGTGTTTGGCTACTACATTGAGATCACCAAGCCGAACCTGAAAAACGTTCCGCCTGACTACAAGCGCAAGCAGACGGTGGCCACAGGCGAACGATTTATTTCAGAAGAGCTGGTAGAACTTGAGAAGACCATCATGGGCGCCGAAGAGCTCGCACAGGCTCGCGAGCGTGAGCTGTTTGACTCCATCGCGATGCAGCTCGCGGCGGCGGTGGTTCCGCTCACGAAGCTTGCCGGGGTCCTGGCAGATCTAGACGCCCTGTGCTCACTGGCGTCCGTTGCGCATCGACTTGACTACGTCAGACCCGAGGTTGACGACAGCTCAGTGCTCTCACTCGAAGAGGCTCGTCACCCCGTGGTTGAGACCTCTGTCGAGCCCGGAGCGTTCGTGGCGAACGATGTATTGCTCGACTCGAAGAAAGAGCGGTTGCTCCTGGTCACTGGCCCCAACATGGCGGGCAAGAGCACGCTGATGCGCATGGTGGCGTTGCACGTCATTTTCGCGCAGATGGGGGCGTTTGTCCCGGCGCGAAAAGCAAGAATTGGCCTGGTGGATCGGGTGTTTACGCGTGTTGGGGCGAGCGATGATCTCTCACGCGGACGAAGCACATTTATGGTCGAGATGACCGAGACCGCCATGATCCTTCGCGGCGCCACCACAAGATCACTGGTGGTGTTTGACGAAATTGGTCGAGGCACTAGCACCTACGACGGCCTCGCGATCGCTTGGGCCGTGGCCGAGTACCTGCACGACGTCGTGCGCTGTCGGGCGCTATTTGCTACGCATTATCACGAACTGTGCATACTTGCCGACGCAAAACCCCACGCTGCCAATGTGAACGTGAGCGCGCGTGAGGTAGGCGAAGACATCGTGTTTATGCACAAGCTACAGCCCGGCGGGGCGTCGCGGTCCTACGGGATTGCGGTAGCGCGTCTCGCGGGACTGCCCGAGCCTGTGGTGGCGCGAGCGAAGGCGATGTTAAAGGACCTTGAGCGCGGCGAGGGCCCCGGCGCGATGGCCAAGCAAACGATGCTCTTTGAGCCACCGAGAGAGACGGCGAAACATCCCGTATTGAGCACGCTTGAGAACAGCGAGATCGAGCGCATGACCCCGATCGAAGCGCTACTTTTTCTCGCGCAACTCAAGGGAATGCTCAGCCAAAAGCCAAAGACCTAGCCCTCCATCCTCGCCCACCGAGCTGCCTGCACCCCGGCCAACCCATTTGTCCCGCCCACCCAGTTACGCCCGGTCTCTTTCTTTTCAAAGTCCCCTTTTCCTTGCTGCGA